>NZ_CP162101.1:1500000-1584497 GCF_040869035.1 Vibrio sp. NTOU-M3 | reverse complement strand
GAATCTTTGTGCTCAAGTTGTTCCAGTCAGAGGCTATGAAATTCATGTTGGGGAAACCCAAGTTTCCGAAACATCACCGATAACCCTAACTTGTGGTACCGATGAGGGGGCAATTAGTGATTGCAATCAAGTCATGGGTACTTATCTACATGGTATCCTCGACTCTCCAGAAGCACTTGATTTAATCGCTCAATGGACAGTAGGTAAGACGATCACACACGTTGACCCATTGGAAAGGCAAGAGAATGCAATAAATCAAATTGCGGACGCGATAGAGTCACACATGAAGTTAAATAGATTATGGCCGGAGTTAGGGTTTGAACAATAAAGCAAAAGCCATTTTTGGCATGCTGTCATTATGTTTGGTATCGAATGTTGCGGCAAAAGAGCGGATCACGCTCTACGCTGCGTCGTCCTTAACCAACGTGATCAATGAATTAGTAGAACATTATGAAGAAAGTCATGATGTGGATATTGTTCCTGTTTATGCCGGTTCTTCAGCACTTGCTCGCCAAA
The DNA here is from genome assembly GCF_040869035.1 of Vibrio sp. NTOU-M3. NCBI lineage: Bacteria > Pseudomonadati > Pseudomonadota > Gammaproteobacteria > Vibrionales > Vibrionaceae > Vibrio > Vibrio sp. NTOU-M3. The sequence goes on along the minus strand of NZ_CP162101.1, from coordinate 1,583,981 downwards.
TTGAACATGGAGCGCCAGCCGATGTGTACATTTCAGCAAACCAAAAGTGGGCAGAGTATCTGATTAAAAAGATGGGCATCTCTCAAGCCAATGTCGCGAATTTGGTTTCAAACTCACTTGTGATGATCGCGTCAAACGAACTTAAAATCGACATCAAAAAAGATAACTACACCGAGTGGTTAACGTTACTGGGAGATAATCGACTAGCCATCGGGCAGCCAGACTCAGTACCCGCAGGTATCTATGCGAAACAAGCTCTCCAGAGTATCGGAATGTGGGGCGCATTATCGAATAAATTAGCACCCACAAATAATGTTCGAAGTACACTGACTTTAGTCGAACGAAATGAAACGCCGTTAGGTATTGTTTATAAAACCGATGCTAACATTTCTGATAAGGTACAAATCCTATATGAGTTCCAAGATGGATCTCACGGTCCTATCACTTATCCAATGCTGACGCTCAAGCCAACAAAGACGACAACGGAGTTTGCCAACTATTTATTTAGTGAAGAAGCGAAAGATATTTTTATTCAATATGGATTTAACTAGTCATGGATTTGCTAACGGATTATGAATACGAAGCTATCGTACTTAGCTTAAAAGTCGCTTTGTATGCGATTATTTGGCTTATTCCACTCGGAGTTGCATTCGCGTGGCTTCTGGCTAGAAAGAATTTTTTTGGAAAAAGCTTGCTAGATAGCATTATTCATCTTCCCTTGGTTCTTCCGCCAGTTGTTGTTGGATATTTGCTGCTTATCTCAATGGGACGACAGGGTTATTTAGGGCAGTTGATAAACGATCTTTTTGGCATCAGTTTTAGTTTCAGTTGGAAAGGGGCAGTGCTCGCATGTGTGGTCGTTGCATTGCCTTTAATGGTCCGTGCAATACGCCTGAGTTTGGAAAATGTTGACCCTAAACTTGAACAAGCAGCTGCAACATTGGGCGCGTCACCTTTAAAAATATTCTTTACCATTACCTTACCACTCACAATTCCGGGAATCATTTCGGGTACGATGCTTTCTTTCGCTCGCAGCTTGGGCGAATTTGGGGCAACCATCAGCTTTGTTTCTAATATTCCAGGTGAAACACAAACCATACCACTTGCGATGTACAGTTTCATTGAAACTCCGGGAGCTGAAGAAGCGACGATGCGGTTATGCATCATTTCTATTTTGATCGCATTGGCATCATTGTTGATTTCCGATTTGCTAGCAAAACGAACCATGCAACGTTTGGGGACAAAGTAATTATGTCAAACATATTGGTCCAATTTACCCAAACATTAGGAGATACGGATTTTTCTGTTGATCTTACGCTTCCACCAACTGGCATTACCGCAATATTTGGTCGTTCAGGTGCAGGTAAAACATCGCTAATCAATGTGATTGCTGGCTTATCTACGCCAGCATCTGGCAAAGTGACTATTTCAGACAAAATCTTATTTTGCTCAACAGATGGTATCAATGTGCCTGTCCACAAAAGAAAAATTGGATACGTTTTTCAGGAATCTCGCCTGTTTCCTCATATGAAGGTAAAGAGCAACTTGCTTTATGGCGCAAAAGGCAAAGATGATGTCCATTTTTCGCAAATTACAGCCTTACTTGCGCTTGATAAGTTATTAGATCGGTATCCGATTGAGTTGTCTGGTGGGGAAAAGCAGCGTGTTGCAATTGGTAGAGCGTTATTAACTAAGCCGGAAGTGCTGCTGATGGATGAGCCATTAGCGTCTTTGGACCTGCCAAGAAAAAGAGAAGTACTGCCTTTTCTTGAAGAGTTGGCGAATACCGTGAATGTTCCCATTTTATACGTCACTCACAGCATGAACGAGATTTTACGTTTGGCCAATCATCTTGTTGTTGTGGAAAAAGGCGAGGTAGTCCAGAGCGGACCAATAGAAAAAGTCTGGTCATCACACGCAATGAGACCGTGGCAATCTTTTTCAGATCAAAGCTCTTTATTTGAAGGCAAAGTGCTCAAACATAGTGAGCGTTATGGCTTATCACTGATTGAGTTAACGACCGATGCGGCTCTTTGGGTTCAAAGAATCAATAATGCGCCTGAAACTAAAGTTCGGCTGCAAGTCAAAGCCAGTGATGTGTCTATTACACTAGTCGAGCCTGAACAAACATCAATACGAAATGTTTTGAAATGTTCGATTCACAGTATCGAGATATTGAGCCATACAGGAAACAAACAAAGTGTCTCTATCGGGCTGGAGCTTGGGCCAAACTGCTATCTTGCTGCCACCATCACCACATGGGCGCTAGAAGAGCTGAGCTTGAAGAAAGGGCAACGTGTCTATGCTCAGGTTAAAGGGGTGAGTGTAACGCAGCGAGATATTGCGTTATCACATTAAAAAAGCCGCTGTGCGCGGCTTTTTTAATTATTTTTCGAAAACGTCAGTAAAGTCACGTTTTAAAATTGGGTCACGACGTGCTTTTTTAATTTGTTTGACCATGTCTTTCACACAATTGTGTAGAACCTGATCGAGCAATGTCGCACGGTATTCTTCTTTCTCTTCTTCTGTCATGCCTTCTGGTAAGTTAAGAGTTGGGAACTCTTCCATTACATTTAAGCCCGCAAATGCCTGACTGACAGAAACCAAGGCGTGGAATTGCTCAAAATTGTCTAGAATATTTTGAGCGCTCTTTGGTAACTCCTCCCAAGATTCTCGTACCGCTTCTTCAGATACTTGGTGAATAGAGGTCACCATTGGGTACATAGATTCATGAACACCATCAAATTCAATTACTTGACGAAGTTCTGGGGAAATGGCTTCTAAGTCCACTTTCTCTTGCTCAGTTTGATTAACGTCAGACATAGTCTCAATCTCATTACTTAAAAACGCTATGCTAAAAAAAATCTGATAAAAGTCAACCTTGCTGGATGATTGCCGAACTCTGGCGTATCCTTAAGATTAAACAGCTGATTTATCTGATATTGTCAGCAAATATACAATGTTTATGAGGGGTGATCGTGGAGATAACAGGTTCTTCCATGCGGATATTGCTTGTTGATGACGTGCAAATGGAGCGCATGCAACTGGCAATACGCCTTAAACAATTAGGTCATAGCGTTGAAATGGCGGCCTCTGGGAGCGAAGCATTAAAGATATACCCAAACTTTCAACCCGAACTCGTTTTACTTGATATTTCGATGCCTGAAATGGATGGATTCCAAGTATCTAGGGAGATAAGATCACAATACCCAGATTGGGTACCCATTATATTTCTGAGTAGCCATGACGAGCCCACCATGATCGCGAAAGCGATAGAAGCCGGTGGTGACGACTATCTAACAAAACCAGTAGATAAGCTCGTACTGAACTCTAAATTGATTGCGATGCAACGTATTGCGTTTATGAGAAGAGAGTTAGACGCAAAAACAGCTCAGTTGGCAAAGCTAAATCAAGAGCTTGAACTATTAGCCAGTGAAGATGGACTGACTAAAATTAAGAATCGAAGATTTATAGATAACAAGATCAGTGAATTGATTTCGATTCATGGACGTCATCAACTTCCAATGAGTCTCATATTGTTAGATGTCGATAACTTCAAGCTTTATAACGATAACTACGGTCATATTGAAGGTGATAAGTGTTTAATCGCGCTAGCGGACATGCTGCAAGAGCTATTTACTCGCAGTGATGAAACTGTTGGGCGTTATGGTGGCGAGGAATTTGTTGTTTTGTTAGGCCATACCGATGCGGAGCAAGCGTTAATCGAAGCGAAACGGATACATAAAGCTTTGGATGCTTTGAAACTAAAACATGAATATAGTGCCGCTGCGCAGGTAGTGACGGTGTCACAGGGGGTGTTGAGTTTAACACCAAAAGGTTTCGAGTCTATTGATGAGCTTTATAAACTTGCTGATAACGCGTTGTATGAAGCGAAAAAACAGGGGAAAAACAATTATATGTTCATTGATGGCAATTCGCCTTTAAGATGATTTTTATTGATTAAACGGCGGTTTCCGAGTACTTTACCGCCACACCGAATGTGCGTTTATGCCGATGAATGCTTGTTTTTAGAAGATGTTAATTCAATCTACACGTCCTATATTGGTTACTTTAGTAGCCACTTTTCCTGTACTTTGCCTTGCTAAAGGCAATGACTCGATTCAAAGATATCTAGAGCAGTCTTTCTCAGCTGCGATTGTAATGACCGACAGTGAAGTTCTGACTTTCGGAGTGCATGACTTTGATCCAAATGATTGGTTTAATCTTTCAAACGATAAAATTGGTTCAGAGGAGTCTATTCGGCTCAGGCAGCAAATTGCAGTATCAACTCTCCCTTTCACTTTTGAGCTAAGTGACAGTGAGGCTGTCAATAAGCACCGAGTTGTTACCCGACTCTCCGTTTTAGCATCTGCTCAAGATGTTGAAGTAAGACAAGGTGATGAGCAAGATTATCAAGAGCAATTTATCTTGGGGGCGTTTAGTGCATATCGCTATCAATACAAACTTGGTGAGAGCTGGACTGTGACCCCTGGGTTAGGTGTACATTTACAATACTTTAAGAATAACCACGATTATAAAAGCCAATACTCTCAAGCATTAAAACCTAAATTAAATGGGGTAGTTTTTAATACCGATGCTTGGGCTGTATCAGCAGAACCTCATATCGAACTAAAATATGATTCTGCTGAAAAGTGGGGAAGTTGGAATGCAACGTCTGCTGCGCACTATTTCTATGGTTATGGCTGGGGTGAAGCAAACTACGGAGATGTTGGTAACCCAGAGGGATGGTATTTAGCTTCAGGTGTTGAAGCGTTTTACGATATCACTCATTGGAAAGAAAGCGTTCAGTCTGTTTATGCCAGCTTTCGCCGTATTGATGTAGGAGGAGATACTGAAACACCAATGGGAACCAATCATTATTACGAAACGTCATTTGGTTGGTTAATGACTCCTCCGTTTAAATTTGATTGGATTGATAATGTCGGAATAGGTTTAAATTTTAACTACGGTAGTGCCCTGATGGGGGGCAGTATCGTTTTATTTTTTAACCAAGAATGAGTCTAAATCTAGCTTTCGGCTGGTGACTACTTTATTTCGGCCTGCTTTTTTTGCCTTATATAATGCTTCATCTGCCGCTTTCATAACTTGCGAAACGTAGTGATGTTCGCTGTTATCCGAGACGCCAATACTGATGGTTACATTCACCACTTCATTCTCTTTTTCCGCAGCTCCCCGTTTCTGGCTTCCCTTTTTGTCACTTTTAGGTCGTGAATCAGAATTACGTAACACCATATCGTAACTCTCTACGGATTCTCTTAATAACTCTAGGTGTTGTACTGTGTCGTCAACATGTTTTCCACGAAATAGGACCGTGAACTCCTCGCCGCCATAACGATAAACTTTCGCTTTACCACTAATGTCTCGCAATTTACTCGCTACTAGCCTTAACACATCGTCACCTGTGTCATGACCATAAGTATCGTTGAAAGATTTGAAGTGGTCGATATCTAACATAGCAATTGTGTATTTGCGGCCCAGAAGTTTAAGATCAGATTCTAGGGCAAGCCGTCCAGGAATGCTGGTTAATCTGTCGTTAAAGGCGAGCTCGTAACTGGCCGAAATGACATACACAAGGAGTAGTAGCCCGGCAATTGTGAACATGGTGCTTGAAATGTAGGGTACATGGAAAAAAATGAACGTCACACTAGCAAACATGATTGAGCTGTAAACTACAGCATCTGTAATTCGGTTTTGACGCAAAACCAAAATGGCACAACATAAAATTAACCCCACTAAATAGAGAACCAAAATGAATGGTAAGCGCGATATCTCGGGGATAATAAAGAGAAAAGTGTCGTCTATATTTTCAAATCCACCATCATAATAGTGGGTCAAAATGAGATAACACCATGAAATAAATAAAGAGATAGTTACAGTGTAACCTAAATAAGTTTTACTTAAGACGCCCGAATCACTAAGTGGATACACAAGTAGACAGGCGACAGGTAAAAGAAAAGCCAACAAAGATAACTCAAGCAGTGTTGTGCCGCTAGAAAGAGGGACTTGAAGCCAATTTATAATTATCCAGTACGCGGTAAGCATTGCTGTAGACACCATCGCAATACGGCTTTGTTTGAATGCGTGTCCTAACAAAATAACTGAAACGAACAATACAAATGGTAAGTTTGAAGCAAAATCGATATTTGCTTTCGTTACTGAAATGACGTTACTCATTCCTAAACTGATCAAAGTTAGTAATAATAATGGAAACGACAAACGAAACCAGTTCGACGTGACTAACGAAAAAGACATCTAGTGAGCCTAACCGAATGAGATAATGACAAATTACTTAGCATACTTCTATTTAATGATTTTCCAAGCTTTTTACTAAACTAAAAGTGCAAAATCGGCTTCAAGTATGAGCTACAATGAATAAATGAACAATAAGTATTTGAATTTTTGCTTTCTTGAACAAATTTATTCATATACTAGATGCTTGATAGTGTGGATTTTGAATTAAAGGTAGGAGTTAGGTGTATGCAAATCAGTGTCGATGTACATAACTATATGGAAACTCTCGTTGGGCAAGTTCTCGCAAAGAAAGAATATGTTGATCAATTTAATAATGAACAGTTGGCAGACCTAGCGTGTTTGGCTCTTAACCAGTTAAGGCCTGTATACATACGCCACGATATTGATTTCTTATCTGCGTTGCCTGAAAAACGCTTGGTAACCTTAAAGCAGGCAGCAGTTGATGCAATAGAATCTGCAAAGTCGATGGTTATTGATGATAGGCGCCTAAAGAGAAATGATGAAGTTCCCGTTGTGTTTTATCGTCCTGGGTATGATGATAATGCGGAATTGGAGTGGTTTGAGAAACCACTTATTCAAACCAAACACGGCAAGAAGGAGTGAGACGTGGGGCTGTTTTCTCGTCTATTTGGTGGTTCAAAACCACAAACAATAAAAGAAGTAGAACCTTTAGAATATAAAGGTTTTTTGATTTATGCCGAGGCAATGGCTGAAAATGGTCAGTTTCGTATTGCTGGTAGAATTACACAACAAATTGATGACGAAACAAAAACTCATCGATTTATACGGTCTGATGTGCTGTCGAACGAAAATGATGCGAATGAATTTATGCTAAAGAAAGCCCAAATGTTCATTGATCAAATGAACGGTAAAATTTTTGATTAGAAATGCACCAACTTGACACGAGTCATAAATTTGAGAGTCATTAGCCGTTATGCTGATGACTCTTTTTTTAGGATTGATGATTAATCTTTAACTTTTACAAGTAATTACAAATACTGGTTTGACCTCTGTTCAGCTTCAAAAGTGTTGTTTGATTACCTTCATATAAAGCAAAATAGTCCATTACTTAACGTTATATGTAATGATTTTTTGTATTTTAATTACAAAACACTTGAAACTCGTACAGCCGTTAGATAAAAAAAGAATAATCATTGTGCCAATAGTCAAGGAATAGCTATGCAAATTGGTGTACCAAAAGAAATACTCGCTGGAGAAAGGCGAGTAGCGGCTTCGCCTAAATCGGTAGAGCAGCTAATAAAGCTGGGATTTGAAGTCTCAGTTGAGTCTCAAGCGGGTGAACTCGCAAGCTTCGATGACAATGCTTTCATAGCAGCAGGTGCTGCGATTGTAAGTAAAGATGAAGTTTGGAACTCAGACCTTATTCTCAAAGTAAATGCCCCTCTAGTCGACGAAGCCCATGACGAGATTGCCTTATTAAAAGAAGGCGCTACTCTGATCAGTTTTATCTGGCCAGCCCAAAACCCTGAGTTAATGGAAAAGCTTTCAAGCAAGAACATTAATGTATTAGCAATGGATTCTGTTCCTCGTATTTCACGAGCTCAGGCACTTGATGCACTTTCTTCGATGGCAAACATCGCAGGTTACCGTGCAGTTGTTGAAGCTGCTCATGAGTTCGGACGTTTCTTTACAGGACAAATCACAGCTGCAGGTAAAGTTCCACCAGCGAAAGTACTTGTAGCAGGTGCTGGCGTAGCAGGTCTAGCCGCGATCGGTGCGGCAGGTAGCCTTGGCGCTATTGTTAGAGCATTTGATGTTCGTCCTGAAGTAAAAGAGCAAGTGCAATCGATGGGCGCAGAGTTTCTTGAAGTAGACTTCAAAGAAGACTCAGGCTCAGGCGATGGTTACGCAAAAGAGATGTCTGAAGAGTTCAACAAAAAAGCTGAAGAGCTTTATGCTGAACAAGCAAAAGATGTCGACATTATTGTAACTACAGCTCTGATACCAGGTCGTCCTGCTCCTAAGCTAATCACCAAAGAAATGGTTGATAGCATGAAGCCGGGAAGCGTGATTGTCGACCTTGCGGCTGCAAATGGTGGTAACTGCGAATACACCGTTGCGGATCAAGTCATCACCACAGAAAATGGCGTAAAAATTGTTGGTTATACCGACATGGTTGGACGTCTACCGACACAATCTTCTCAATTGTACGCAACTAACCTTGTTAACTTGCTAAAACTTTTGTGCAAAGAGAAAGACGGTAACATCGATATCGATTTTGAAGACGTAGTACTTCGTGGTGTGACGGTTGTTAAAGAGGGTGAAGTAACGTGGCCTGCACCGCCAATTCAAGTTTCTGCACAACCTCAAGCAAAAGTAGAAGAGCCAGTGCAAGCTCAGGTTAAGGTTGAAGAACCTAAATCACCTGTTAAGAAGTTTGCTGCACTAGCAATTGGTGTAGGTGCGTTTGCATGGGTTGCATCTGTTGCACCTGCTGCATTTTTGTCTCACTTCACCGTATTCGTTTTGGCCTGTGTGGTGGGTTATTACGTTGTATGGAATGTGACACATGCTTTACACACGCCACTTATGTCGGTAACAAACGCAATTTCGGGCATCATCGTTGTCGGAGCATTGTTACAGATTGGGCAGGGTAGCGGAGTCGTTACCTTCTTGTCATTTATAGCCGTGCTCATTGCAAGCATTAACATCTTTGGTGGTTTTACTGTCACCAAACGTATGCTTGAAATGTTCCGCAAAGATCAATAGTAGGGAGTAACAAATGTCTGCAGGATTAGTACAAGCGGCATATATTGTTGCTGCGCTGTTTTTTATTCTTAGTTTAGCAGGTTTATCTAAACAAGAGTCCGCTAGAAACGGCAACTACTATGGCATCGCTGGTATGACTATTGCGCTGCTAGCGACGATATTCAGCCCAGATGCTCAAGGTTTTGCTTGGGTGATTATTGCCATGGTTATTGGTGGTGGTATTGGTATCCACTACGCAAAGAAAGTTGAAATGACAGAAATGCCAGAGTTGGTAGCTATTTTACATAGCTTTGTTGGTATGGCTGCAGTTCTTGTTGGTTTTAACAGCTACATCGAGCCACCAGCACCTGTTTCAACTGACTTAGCTGGAATTCAAGCGGAGCATGTTATTCACCTTGTTGAGGTATTCTTAGGTGTCTTCATTGGTGCAGTGACATTTACTGGTTCGATTGTTGCGTTCGGCAAACTTCGTGGTGTTATTTCTTCATCACCATTGAATCTTCCACATAAGCACAAAATGAACTTGGCAGCGATCGTTGTTTCTACTTTGCTGATGCTTTACTTCGTTAAAGCTGATGGCAGCATGTTTGCATTGATTGTGATGACGCTGATTGCTTTTGCATTTGGTTACCACTTGGTTGCGTCAATCGGTGGTGCAGATATGCCAGTTGTTGTATCGATGCTGAACTCATACTCTGGTTGGGCAGCAGCAGCAGCAGGTTTCATGCTAGCAAACGATCTATTGATCGTAACTGGTGCACTAGTGGGTTCTTCTGGTGCGATTCTGTCTTACATCATGTGTAAAGCAATGAACCGTTCTTTCATCAGCGTAATCGCTGGGGGATTTGGTCAGGAAGTTGTTATCTCAGGTGATGTTGACCACGGCGAGCACCGTGAAACAACGGCTGAAGACGTTGCTGAAATGCTGAAAAACTCAAAGTCTGTTGTGATTACTCCAGGATACGGCATGGCGGTTGCCCAAGCTCAGTACCCAGTGCATGAAATTACGGAAAAGCTTCGTTCACAAGGTGTAGAAGTCCGTTTTGGTATTCATCCTGTAGCAGGTCGCTTACCTGGTCACATGAATGTCTTGCTAGCGGAAGCTAAAGTACCTTATGACATCGTATTGGAGATGGATGAGATCAATGACGATCTATCTGACACTGATACTGTCCTAGTCATCGGTGCAAATGACACAGTGAACCCAGCAGCACTTGAAGATCCAAATAGCCCGATTGCAGGTATGCCAGTTCTAGAAGTATGGAATGCGCAAAATGTCATTGTATTCAAGCGTTCAATGAATACGGGTTATGCGGGTGTACAAAACCCACTGTTCTTTAAAGACAACACTCAAATGCTATTTGGTGATGCTAAAGAAAGTGTGGACGCGATTTCTAAAGCTTTGTAAGCTAAGGATACTTAAGAAAGAAGCCAGCAATTTGCTGGCTTCTTTGTTTTTTGTTAGAACATTATTGACACCAATATCACATTGTAAAATTATATTTTTGCGATAATATTTTACTTTAGACGTAACTTACTGATTTAACGAATTTTTGCATTGATTAAAACTACTTTAAAGTCTTTATCCTTATGCTTCTTATTAGCGTCAACACAAGCTTTTGCTGATTCCTTACCTGAGCGAATCGACAAGTTTGTTGACCTATTTGATCCGTCAGAAGCAACAGTTACGTACGACATTCGTGTATTACAAGCGGATTATCCGACGCGCTTGTTGACACCTGAATCCATGCTGCCTCAAACATGGACATATCCACTTAAAGATATACAGCGTCTCTATCAATTAGCTCAAACTTGTACGGGTAAGCTTCCACTAAGCCCTTTAGTGACTGAGCCGTTAGTTTTTACTAGAGCGGTGTGTAAAGGAACCAAATTAAACACAAAATGGTTTGCAAGAAGTGCACTAATCCATCCTGGTGGTGGTACCTATGCTAACCGATACGCAACGTTACACCCTGACAAACAGGAAAAACTTCAACAATACATGCACATTAAAGAACGTCCGCTAGCAGAAAACGATACATTGCTTGGACGGCTGCAACGTATGAATGAAGAAACCATTCTCGCACTGATATCTGGTTCAAGTATGTTCCTTGAGCAAGATAACCTTTGGCTTCGACAAAACGACAATTACCTTATTTTCCCGCAAAATGTATGGAAGAAGAACATCGATATCGCGGGGCTTAGTTTTAAGTTGTCGAATGAAACAAGTACATGTTTCGTACAACGTGGTAACCTGTGTTGGGATGTAGAAGATCATTCTGATGTATTACGCATCAGTATGGTCGTTCTGGTGATTGCTAACATCTTGTTAGTATTAGGCTGGTCGGTTTATCGTTGGAATACTAAGCGACAAGAAATGAAGAGTCGTATGTTGATCCTTCAAATTCTAACGCATGAATTGAGAACACCGATAGCCAGCTTGTCGTTAACGGTTGAAGGTTTTAGACGAGAATTTGAAAAATTACCAGAGTCGGTGTACGACGAATTTAGACGTTTATGTGAAGATTCAAGACGACTTAGGCAGCTAGCGGAAGCAAGTAAAGATTATCTTCAATCAGACAACAAACCACTTGCTACGGAATGGGTACCTTCGGTTCAAGAGTGGCTTGAATATAAAGTAGAAGAAGAGTTTGTTGGAGATATTGAGTTTCGAATTAACAACGATGTTGCTGCCAAGTTAAACGTATATTGGCTTGGTACATGTATCGATAATTTAATACGCAATGCCGTCAAATATGGTGTTGCACCCGTAATGCTTGATGTGGAAACGTCGAGTTCAAAAATAGTAGTTAAGGTTATAGACCAAGGATCGCTAACACAAAAAGACTGGCGACAATTAAGAAAGCCATTTGTTAGCAAAAGTGGCCTTGGCCTCGGCCTTACCATTGTTGAATCTATGGTTGGGAGAATGGGAGGAAAGATGTCCCTCATTGGTCCACCTTCTACATTTATTCTGGAGATACCTTGTGAAACAGACACTGCTTCTCGTTGAAGATGATAAAAACCTAGCAGACGGCCTTTTAGTCAGTTTAGAACAAGCGGGATACGAGTGCTTCCATGCAGAGACTATTGCTGATGTAGAACAATACTGGGACAAAGCGGATCTAGTGATACTGGATCGCCAGTTACCGGATGGTGACTCAGTTGAGCACTTAGTCGATTGGAAGAAAATAAAAGACGTTCCCGTTATTCTTTTAACTGCTTTAGTTACTGTAAAAGACAAAGTAACTGGACTGGATGCAGGTGCAAATGATTACCTGACAAAACCATTTGCAGAAGCCGAATTATTTGCTCGTATTCGTGCACAGTTGCGTGCCCCTGATGCGGATGCGCTCGATGATACTAAAGTGAAAACTGAGCACTTGCTGATCGATAAGGCGACTCGTGAAGTCTTTTTCAAAGATGAATCGATCACTTTAACTCGAACTGAATTTGACTTGTTGCTTTTCCTTGCGAGCAATTTAGGCCGTGTATTTACACGTGATGAATTGCTTGATCATGTATGGGGTTATAATCATTTCCCAACAACACGAACGGTAGATACTCACGTTCTTCAGCTACGCCAAAAGTTGCCTGGTTTAGAGATCGAAACTTTGCGTGGCGTTGGTTATAAGATGAAAGCCTAATGCGGATTACAGCTTTTTTGATTGGCACGCTTATTAGCGTGCCTTTATATGCTGCGAATGTTGACTGGTTTGAAGACAATACGCCGTTAACACAAGCGCATAAACACTTGTTAAATGATGATCTACCATCGATGTTTTCATCTTTGGTTGAAGTTTGGCAACAAGAAAAAAAGCAGACTAACGCTCCCCACTTAAATGATCTTTTTCTCCAATCACTAGAAGTGGATTGTGGTAAGAGCCTAGATACAAAGTCATTACCGAATTGGCTAAAGTCTGTCACGGTTCAAAGAGCAGAAATTCAAAGCCCGGGTAGGGATGCGTATCGTGCTGAAGTTCGCGTTTCTACTTATAAAGAAATTGCCGACATCACATTGTCAAAGTGGGTACAGAAATCGTTATCAAACGATGACTCATTAACAGGTTTTGAGCCTGACGGAAACGGTGTCAAAAACTATATCAAACGTTATAACTTAAATAGTCGAGTGCCTATGGGGTTATATAGAATTGATATTACAGCGAAAGATCAAACATCTTGGAGCTCTTGGCTTGTCATCGGTGATCCAAGAGCAAAAATCAGCGTACGCTGGCAATCTAAAGATCAATGGTCGATCGAAAAAAATGCGCTTTTGAATCCTCATTGTCCGCTGCCTAAACAAAACGTGACCGTTTATGATTATGTGGATGGCACATATAATCAGGTATGGAAAGACGTTTCAGATTCTGATTACCCGACAAGCTTGGATTCTACGGGCATTCCTGCTGGACGGTATATCCTCGCAGTCTCGATGATACACCAGCGCTGGCAAGGTCCAATAATTGTAGAGCAATCACAAATAATTAGTAAAACTTATGATGTTTCCCAAGAGGAATAGCTAAAGTTTCATAACAGTGTGACGATATAAACGTAAGGGAATTAAAGAGTTTATATCGTTATGCAAAAACCAATAAAGCTTCTCACTCTTTCAATTGCTTGTGCAGCCGGTTCTGTACAAGCCGCAAGCTATGCCATCGAGGCTCGAGGTGATGCCATGGGTGGTGTCGGTGTTGTCTCAGCAAACTTTCTCACTGCACCTTTTTATAATCCAGCATTAACAGCAATATATCGTCGTAATGATGATGTTGGCATGATCACGCCAAGCTTTGGGTTAGCCTATAACGACGAATACATGATGGTCGATGAACTAGAGACGGCCGCTGGCATCATTGATAAAGCAGCAAATGGTGATTTCAGCCAAGTATCCGAATTACAAACTACACTCGATTCGTTACAGGGTGACAAAGCAAAACTAGAGCTGGGTGGGGTGGTGGCATTCGCTATTCCAAATCAGTATGTTGCTGCAAATGTGTTTGGTAAAGCGTATACCGAATCATTCGCCGAAACTGATATCTATGCTGGTTCAAATACCGGAATTTCAACCATAGACACTGCGGTGAATGCAGAGTTAAGTGCTGTCAACGCCGTTTCTATAGGGGTGACTGAAGTTGGTATCTCACTGGCGAAATATCAAACCTTCTTAGGCCAACATATCGCATTTGGTGTTACGCCAAAATTACAAAGAATTTATACCTATGTATATTCAGCAAACTTGAACAGCTACAATATTAAAGATGTACGTGACAATGGTACAGGGGAAACCATGTTCAACATGGATGCTGGATTCTTATGGTTTTATGGCCCGTTGAGAATCGGTTTTTCAGCGACTAACCTTGTTAGCAGAGATATTCAAACATTAACTCTGAACCAAACGGTCACTTCAAGCATTGACCCGAGCCAAAGTCGTGATCTCACACAAACATATGCTTATCAAATCAGGCCTCAATATACAGTTGGAGCAGGTATTGTTTCAGATTACTTTACATTAAGTGCTGATTACGAATTGAACGAAAATGAACGTTACACTAATTTCAACGACAATACTCAAATGGTTAGGGTAGGAGGGGAGTTAGATATATTACGCCAACTGAAATTGCGTGCGGGCTGGAACAAGAATATCGCCTATGATGATACTGACGATACCTTCACAGCAGGTATTGGACTTTCACCATTGAACTTGTTCCAGCTTGATTTAGGTGCAAGTTATACTAATGAAAATTCGATGGGAGCTTATGTGAACTTTCTGACAAGTTACTAGTGAATGGAGTAATGCTGGTATCTAATCAAAAATCTGTTTACTATCGGCTCTTATTTATTGCTAGGAGTTTTTATGTTGGATGATCTCCCTCCTTTGAGTCACTCAGAACAACAAGTTGCCGTTGAGAAAATACAGCAACTCATGGCATCAGGGATCAGTACTGCACAAGCCATCAAAATAGTCGCTCAAGAAATTCGTGACCAAGCAGCAAAAGAAAAGGCAGAGTAATCTGCCTTTTCTTTTATCTTTAATTAAGCAGTAGCATATTCTTCTGTCAAAGTAACTTTCCTTGCAAATCTTTAATTTTCTCTTCGTGTTACTCCTTTGCTTAATTAAATCAATAGGTTAAAGTGGAGTGATTAACTGCTGCTGATCTTGTTTGGTTTTATTGTGTAATTTAATTACATAAAAGATGTTAGGCTGTTTTTGTTCTAGCATAAAATGCTGCGAATAAACTTGCTTTACAGAAACAGTAATTACTCACCAACAAAATGTTTAAATTTGAGCTTTCTGATCAAATTCGAAAGGGTTTGATCAATATTGATCAAATTTAAAGTGGGTGTAATCGAAGGTTATAACGCTGAAGAATTTTTGATATGTATCGGGCTAGTTGTTCAGTAAGGTCATTGAGTTGTTTGGGAGATGTAAAGTCGGCCTGCGCTAACGAACAATAGAAAAACTAGGCTTAGAACGTGAGGCTTTTTCTTAGTTTAAGCAGGTTATGGATTCGTAAGGACTTAAGGCTTCTGGCATTGCGAGGTAGTAACCTTGAAACATGTCGATATCGAGCTGCTTCATGGTATCGTATTGATGTTTTGTTTCTATACCTTCAACAACAACCTTAGCACCGATCGACTTCGCAACACGTAACCCTTCGTATAATTTCTCTGGTTTAGCATCTAAAAAGTCTAACATGATAGAGCGATCAAGCTTTACGATAGCAGGTTGTATGAGTTCAACTCGTTCTTTTGTTGACGCCTTTGTTCCGTAGTCGTCGACAGCAACATGAAAGCCTTGATCGCTTAACTTCATCATTGTTTCACGCAGTGTATCATCGTCATGAAACTTTAATTCAACGAGCTCCATAACCAGTTGTGAGTGTTGGATGTTTAAGTCATTTAATCGTTTAATTAATAAGCTATTATCAAGACCGTTGTATGTAAGGTATTCAGTAGCAGAAGGGAGGACATTCAAAAACAATTTTAGATGTGCGTATTTAGAACGTGAAAAGTTACGAATATGTATTGCACGACTTAACCGTTCAACGTTGATCTTGTCTTCTAAATTTATTGCATTCGATTGAAAGTATGCATCCGGTCTAATTTGCATTCCTTGAGCCGTTTTTATTCTGACTAAAGCTTCAACGCCAATAATGCCATCTTGTCGATTGAAAATCGGTTGAAACACGCTCGAAAGGGTAAGTTCTTTATAGTTAGCAACAAACTGATACGCGCTATTTAGTTCTATACACGCTTGGAATTGTTGCTGGAGGGAGAGAATCATGTTGTTACCAAGCTCACTATAAAGAATGAAATCTGTCGCATATTTTGTGAAAAATCATGAAACATCGCGTCACATTATTGATAATGTCATTAATATGTCAACGCATAAACAACGGTGCTTTATGGTTTATGTGATTGTTAATAGATAAAATAGTTAATTCGATTGACTTGATGTTTGTTGGTGTTGGTCTGGTCGTTTATCCTTGTCAATTGTACGTATTAGACATTAAGTTTGTTTTAGCCGCTAATAAAGCGATACCAGATATTATTCCCCAAATTCTAGATATATCTCTCAATATTCTATCTTATTGAAAAATGTTTCTTACGAACCTATCGCTCTGTCTAATCGTTTGTTGTGGCTGACACCATCTCTGGGAAAGATTCTGATGCAGGAATCGGTATGTAATGGCGTTGAGGAAGGAGACCAATTGTTGAGGTTTGTATCTGTTATTCGTATGGCTTGTATACACGACTAATACACGGTGGATTAAAGGTGCTGTTAAAGTATCAACTTAATTGGATAACTGAATAGAGCTGAATATACTTTCTAACTAAACTTTGGTTCGTCGAGCGTTTTAATGGATGTGTAAATTTGACGTAATAGGGGCTGACATTAAAGTGTTTCTCAAGGTCATAAGTAAGCTGAGAGTCACTTTCGTATAGGCTGATGCCTTGAGCATTATATTCGTCAATTTCATCTGGGAGCTGTCCTGTCCACCAGTGGAGTAGTTCTCGGCTTTGTTTACTTCGCGAAATCCAATGATCAGTTAAAAGGAGTAATAAATCATTTGGTTGGATAGCATACGCATACTCCTGTTGCCATTGCCCCACAGCTCGGAATAATTTTTTGCGACAAGTTGGTCCTGCACTGACTAAATGGGAGGTAATAACCCAGACGGTCCCTGCATCTGAGCTTACACGAAAGTGATGGGGATAATCTGTCGACTTCAAAGACTCCATTGGCGCAAAATCACAAGTATGTCCGAACTCATTCAGCGTCCGAGCTAAGCGGCGAGCAAACGCAAGACCTAAATGGTGTTCGCTCATGCCCTGATTGTGAATCGTAGGATAGTGTTTTTCACATAGTTTCATGCAGTCCGTTTGAAACTCGTTAACACTTTGAATCAACACATCCAATAACAAATCATCTCTCCTAGAAAATGAGCACCAGAGCAAAAGTTTAGACTAACATAATTCGTTACAGCGCTTGCTCAAAAATACTGACACCATGATCATGAACACGATTTTTTCTTTGAGATCATGGGCTTTTATTAAAACATGGTCAAGCCATACCAAGGTCGTGTAGTTGGTGTGAATCGCTTGATTTTTAAAGTAAGGTAATACACTCCATATCCAGAACCCTAAAGTCATTACGGTATAATCGTTAACGGTAAGAACACGAAAAGGTTTAAACAAAAATGGCCAAAATTGAATTTACGTCGCAACAAAAGCACGATATGTCGGAAGCTTTGCAAAAGTACTTAATGGACGAACTTCAAGTTGAAGTCGGGCAGTTTGATGCAGAGTTTATGTTTGATTTTATCGTAGAAACATTCGGGCCTGCTTTCTATAACAAAGGGATTGTCGATGCACAGACCGTTATTCACAGGAAGCTTCAAGACATTGATGATGAGCTGTATGAAATAGAACAGATAAGCAAGTATTAGCAAAAAACTCTTATTCAAAATTTTTGATGTAGTTGAACAGGTGTGCTCTATTTCACGAATGTAAAGAATGGTAAATACTATGTTGCGAAGAGTGAGGTATATGTACTATGCCTGATAGGTATTCTCATTTACATTTAAAAGCAAGATAGAGAAAGTTAGTTATGAGTTCTGATGTACAAAGCTACAACCTGACAGCCCGTACCATTCATTGGTTATCTGCAATCGTAGTAATAGGCATGTTTGGTGTTGGTTTGTGGATGGTAGATCTAAGCTATTACAGCGAATGGTATCAAACCGCACCTCATTGGCATAAATCTATAGGTATTATTCTTGCGGCAGTCACGCTCTTTCGATTGATTTGGAAGTTTGTGACGGTGTCACCTAGTGTGGAAGGTCATGCCTATGAAATCTTAGGTGCCAAGCTGGTTCATATCGCTATGTATGGTTTATTAGCAACTTTGTTTATATCGGGCTATCTCATTTCAACGGAAGACGGACGAGGTATCGATGTTTTCGGTTGGTTTACTGTTCCGGGATTGGGTGCACTTTTTGAAGGGCAATCTGACCTATCTGGAACCATTCACTTTTATGCAGCTTGGGCATTGATGATACTTGCTGGTCTTCACGCTATCGCTGCACTAAAACATCATGTGATTAATAAAGACAACACGCTACGCAAAATGATAGGAGCTTCAAAATGAAAAAAACGTTATTTGCTACAGGACTAGCTATGGCCATGGTACTGCCTTTTGGTGCCAGCGCAGCGGATTACGTTATCGATACAAAGGGTGCTCACGCATCTATTAACTTCAAAGTAAGCCATCTGGGTTACAGTTTCACGAAAGGTCGATTCAATAAATTTGATGGTGAATTCTCTTACGATCCAAAAAACATTGAAGCATCAAAAGTAACTGTAAATGTTGATACACGTAGCTTGGATTCTAATCATGCTGAACGTGACAAACACATCCGTAGCTCAGATTTTATCGATGCGGGTAAGTTTTCAACGGCGACATTTACTAGTACAAAAGTGGTCGACAAAGGTGATGGTAAGTTAGACGTGATTGGTGAACTGAATTTACATGGTGTCACGAAAACAATTACGATTGATGCCGAGTTTATTGGAGCTGGCCAAGACCCATGGGGTGGCGAGCGTGCTGGCTTTGAAGGTACGACACGACTTGAACTCGCAGATTTCAATATCGCGGTCATGGGCGCATCAAGCTATGTTGATATGGAACTATTTGTCGAAGGTATTAAAAAATAAATACCCTTGATTCAAAGAGAAAGCCCCCAAAAGGGGGCTTTTTTGGTCTGTAGGCGACTTATTTCCTGACCAAAACTGTTATGCGGTTTCAAGCTCTTGTTGATTAACCACGGTTAAACGTTCTCCGTAAACATCTCGTAATGCTTTCAAAACATGTTCGCGGCAAAGAACGCCAATGAGTTGTCCATTTTCAAGCACAGGTAACATGTGTGGTTTATTTACCTTCATGCTCTTTGCGCGCTCTTCTAGAGATAGTGACGTCATACGTGTTGCAATGCCCATTCCGCTTGTTGGGTATAGCTGCTCTTTGTCAATACACAGAAATTCAGTAACATCTACCAGCTTATCTGCTGCATCTATTGCGATCACATCACGTGACATCAAATCCACTACTTTTTGTTCCGTACTTGGAATGTAATCCTGACACCACAAATCAACCATGACATCGTGAGCAGAGAAAAAACCAACCAAACGACCTTCAACATCACACACCGGCGCGCCATCAAGATGGTTAGCGAGTAGAGTGTCAATCGCGACTGCTGTTGGCATTTCTACAGAAAGAGTTAGTGGGCGAGTGTTCATAATTTCTTTAACGGTGATGTTGCTGTTCATAATGATGTCCTTAACTGTCGTAATTTGAGTTGTATTTGTAATCGTTGATACGTTCGCCGCTTTAAGTTGCGGACGACGGTAGATACACCAGTTGGCAAGTCCAACTAATACGGCGCCACCGACAATGTTGCCCAGTGTGACTGGGATTAGGTTGGCAGTAACAAATTGGTAAATATTAAGATCAGCGTATTGACTGGCACTGACGCCAGCTTCTAGCCAAAAACTATTTGGTGCAAAATTTTGAATGACGATGCCTAGTGGCACCATGAACATGTTGGCAACACAGTGCTCAAAGCCAGTAGAGACAAACATGGCGACAGGCATAATGGTCATCGCCGCTTTTGTCATGGCATTTGCGCTACTGAACGTTAGCCAAATTGCTAAGCACACGAGTAAGTTACACAACACACCAAGAGAAAATGCTTGAATTGGTGAATGGTGAAGCTTGTGCTGAGCAATATTTAGAGCGTTTAAGCCCCATTGACCGTGATCCAATTGATACAGACCGGCTGCGGATACTAAAAGGAGCAAAAACATTGCGCCGATAAAGTTACCGACATACACCTTGCCCCAAATTGAGAGCATTTTTCCGAAGCTGATCTGTTTATTTGCCCAAGAAATGCTCGATAACACTG
Source organism: Vibrio sp. NTOU-M3 (assembly GCF_040869035.1). Lineage (NCBI taxonomy): Bacteria > Pseudomonadati > Pseudomonadota > Gammaproteobacteria > Vibrionales > Vibrionaceae > Vibrio > Vibrio sp. NTOU-M3. Next base: position 1,563,516 of record NZ_CP162101.1, on the reverse strand, counting down.
AGCTGGTAAACAGTTCTCCGCCGCATATTACAATCAGTATTAACCCCATACTGAATGCCAGACCGCCAGCGAGTCGGCTTAATCCCCATCCTGCATCAGCACTGCCTGTGGTCACTGTGATGTAGAAAAGAAAGGCTAATCCGATAAAAGCCCCCGCCATAACTGACAAGCTTAAGATCATCCCGTCACTTTTCTTTGCTTTGCTCAAAGCGAACTTTTCGGCTTCTGCCATCATCTCTGCAGGAGAAAAGTATTGATGATTAGTTTCAGCTGACATTTCTGCTCCCTAATCTGTTGTACATGTTGACCTCCGTAAAAAATTAAAGGTGTTTATAAGGCCTGTTGCCTGACTGCCAATTCAGATTAGAGAAGTAGGGTATAGAGGTAAAATTGATAATTTTTAAAATCTTTATCAAAAAGATTGATATGTACAAATGCACCAGTAAAATGAAACAGCTTGCCTATTCTGAGAGGTCAATGAACGGGCATGGATTACAAATTAAGGAATGAGATCAGGAGCTTCAGTGCGCTATTCATTAAAGCAACTTGCGGTATTTGATGCCGTCGCAGATTCAGGCAGCGTAAGCCTAGCGGCTGAAAAGCTTGCATTAACACAGTCAGCGACGAGTATGTCGCTCGCACAACTAGAGAAGATGCTAGGTCGTCCTTTGTTTGAAAGGCAAGGCAAGCAAATGGCCTTAACCCATTGGGGGATGTGGTTAAGGCCAAAAGCAAAACGCTTACTGCAAGATGCAAAGCAAATACAAATGGGGTTCTATGAACAACATTTGCTCAGCGGAGAATTAAGGCTCGGTGCGAGTCAAACACCAGCAGAACATTTGGTTCCGGATCTTATCAGCATTATTGATAATGACTTCCCTGAAATGCGCATATCACTGAAAGTGAAGAGTACCAACAGCGTAATTGAAGGGGTGCTGGATTATAAATATGACTTAGGCGTTATAGAGGGGCGTTGTGATGATAATCGGATTCACCAAGAAGTATGGTGTCGAGATCATTTAACAGTCGTTGCCGCTGCACACCATCCCTATGCGCGTTCTGAGCGTGTGAGTCTAGCGCAATTAGAACAAGCAAAGTGGGTTTTACGAGAGCACGGTTCTGGTACTCGAAAGATTTTTGATAGCTCCATTCACCATCTTATTGAAGATTTAGATGTTTGGCGTGAGTACGAACATGTGCCTGTATTAAGAAGTATGGTTGCTCACGGCCAATATCTAACGTGTCTACCGTACCTCGATGTAGAAAAGTTTATTGAGAGCGGGCAATTAGTTGCACTTAATGTTCCTGAGTTGAACATGGAACGTACACTGTCTTTCATATGGCGAGCAGATATGGTTGAAAACCCTTTAGCAGAGTGCATCAAGCGTGAAGGGTTGCGAATGATGAAAGGAAAACCATCAGTTCTATAATCTATATTTTCCAATTCTGTTGATTTACCGTTTGCGTCACAATTAAAAGAAATTAACTGTCGTGTCGTTACTTGTAAATGTGATCAGTATCCTTAATTTCTATGCAATAGAACGTAGAATGTCCTCTTGATTCATGATGCTGTAGACAAGCTGCAGCGACAGCGAGGGCATATGAGCACTTTATTCGCCATTTCACTCACTACTGGTATCTTGTCCGGAGTATGGGGATGGGTGGCTGTGTCTTTGGGTTTGTTATCTTGGGCGGGCTTTTTAGGCTGTACCAGTTATTTTGCATCTCCAAAGAGCGGTGTTGTCGGTCTTTTACAAAGTTTGTTGACGAATATGGCAGGCGTTTTTTGGGCACTGGTTATTATCCATCTGTCCAATTTTGTTTCTCTTGAAATAATGGGTTATGTCATTACTGCTGTAGTAGCATTTTTCATGTGTATTCAAGCGAAGCAACAATGGCTGAGTTATATACCGGGCACCTTTATAGGCTCTTGTGCGACCTTTGCCGCTGATGGGAATTGGAGCTTAGTGGTTCCGTCTCTTATTTTAGGTGGCATATTTGGCTACTTAATGAAAGCAAGCGGTTTGTGGCTGCATCAGAAATCAAATCAACCTAAAACAAGTAATGACGCTAAGCTTTCTACACGAGCTTAATGCTTACTTTTAGGTTACCCCCGATTGATTAGTATTACGAAGTTTTATCTTCCTTTTAATACAGGCACCTGGTCAGGTGCCTTTTTTCTTTCTGCGTATTTGTCTATCAACTAGGTATTGCCATTTGCCATTGTGACACACCGTTTGAGTGTCCACCTCAATAAGAGTGGGATACATTCCATTCCTTTATCTTCACAGTGTGACACGATAGCTAAAGCCAGATCGGGTTTAGCAAATTTCTTCAATACCCGGGTAACTACTTTTTTGGCAGGAATAGGGTGATCGTGAGGGATTTTGATCATGTCTTTGAAAAAGAACTCAAAGCCATTGTTGTACAAGAAATGCTCAATATCTCTATCAGGTAATTCGGTTAATCTGTGCCGTTCTTGATCGTGCTCGAGCTGAGCGCGTACCGCTGTCGCATACTTTTTCCCAGCTGCGTCCCCATCTGTAACCACATGCCAATCGATACCAAATGCTTTGGCAATCTTAATCAAGGAGCGAAGCCCGGATTGGGCAAATTCGATGATCTGAACGCCTTCTGCAGCTAAGTTATAGCCACATTGATTGGCGAGTTCGTTAAATAACCATACTTCGGTTTCGCCTTCCACAAGAAGCCAACAGCGAGCGAATAAAGCACCGGGCCGATGAAACCGGATATGAAAGCCAATCCGCCTTAAATCATCTTTCCCCAAACTTTGCTGAGACAGATAGCGAGTCACCGTGCGGTCTGATTGACGCACGAGACGTCGGATACTGTGGATTGGCACTTGTGCGAGTAAATCACCACTGTTGGTGGTTAAGATCTTTTGCATGGGAAGCAGTTGCAACAAGCTCCAAGCTCTTGCTAGGTGTGTAGGGTGCAAGCGTCCTTCGGGATCTTCAATGATCAACAAAGGTCGAGCACAACGCCTTAACTCTGTCGGTCCTTTTGCTTGCAAATAAGCATTTAGTAAACCCATAAAAAGTAAGCGAGTTTGTTTATTCTTGGTTTCTTCGACAACTTGAGAGATGCTTTTTTCGTTAGTTGTTGCACTGTAGAACAAACCATCTCTTTGCTTTCTTGGATTCTTACGTGAACTACTTTTAAAGCTAAAGTAGTGCTCAACCAAGGTATTCATTGAATTTAAACTACTTTTCATTTCCCCTTTGTTGACATGACCAGGTAGCGCCATTAATCGGCGACAAGTGTTATTGATCCGTTTTTCGACGCGGGTGTTGAATCCATTGGATGCGTCAAAAGGTCGTTCGAATCGGCGTGAGTCTTTAAGGCGAATAACAGGGTGTAATGTCATCAATTCAGCTGCTAGTTTCTCGGAATGGTGAAGAGGCAGCGGGTTACCTTCGATATCAAGAAATGCGTATTTGGTTTTTATGTCATATTGTTCACGAGTTGCGCTCAATCGATAAAAAATACGGTACTTGCCTTGCTCATCTTGCACCCAGATGGGTTTAATACGCCGATAGCGGCCGGCATTGATTTCATTCTTATCATTAGATATCAGACTAAGCACGATTTGCAGGTGCTGTGATTGAGGATGAGCAATGGAATAGTCGACATGAAAATCGGTCATTTCGAATTCGTAGGGGACGCCTTCCGGAGGCAGCGCAACGGATAGGGCATCAAGTAAAGATGACTTACCCCATGTGTTTTCCCCAATTAATGTCGTCAACTCATCGAATGCGAGCGACATTCTTTTAATACCTCGAAAGCCGGAAATCTCAATTCTTTCTAACTGCATAAGTTAACTCCCGTAAGCTGCCAACAACGTCATACCACACCGTTTTATACAACTGCTGTTTCTCTCTGATTTTTAACAGTATTTCCAGAGTATTGATGTTTAGGTATATGGCCAAGCATACTTTAAGCTTAATAGAAAAAACTAATATAAGCAGAATGTTAGCTCACATATTGTTAGGTCAATGTCGATAACTATATGACCGCACTAACGCTTTTATGATTTCTTTTCAAAGTTATTTCATAAAAGTCACGATTCTGTCATGATCATTGCGCTAGGATGGAGATGAAAAATAGAGAAGACAAAATATGCAAGATAAAAACAACAAGCCAGTCTCTCTAACGCTGGCACACATTAATGACACTCATTCTTACTTCGAACCCACATCGCTGCCTCTGCATATCAAAAATGGTGAACGTGAATTGACGCCTTTCGTCAGTGCAGGTGGTTTCGCTCGTATTGCAACTCGTGTGCATCAACTGCGTGATGATGCAACACGGATGAAGCGAGGCTTCCTCTTCTTACACGCTGGTGATTGCTTTCAAGGCACCTTGTACTTTTCATTGTTTAAAGGCGTCGCAAACGCAGATATGTTGAATGCGTTAAATATTGATGCAATGGCACTTGGTAACCATGAACTGGATATGGGTAATGAGCCTGTAGCGTGCTTTGCACAGAGAATCGAGTTTCCCTTGCTCGCAGGAAACTGGGATTTATCAAACGAATGCCAAGAAAAGGCCGTAAAGCTTTCAGAAAACACCAAAGTACATAGTTACGATGTTGAAGGACAAAAAGCGAATTGGATCATCAAACAAATTGATGGAGAACCAATTGCTGTGTTTGGGTTGTCGCTCGATAAGATGGACGACATCGCAAACCCAGACGCGGATACGCCATTTGTAAACGCACTAGAAACAGCAAAGAATACCGTGATGGCACTGCATAGTCAGGGCATCAATAAAATTATCTTATTGAGCCACCTCGGCTACGAAGCGGATCTGGAATTAGCAGAAAGTGTTTCCGGAATTAGCTTAATTGTGGGTGGCCATAGTCATATTTTACAAGGTGATTTTAGCGATCTTGGAATGGCTAAGTCCGATCCTTATGGCGTAAAAGTGAATCAAACGTATGTTGTCCAAGCGGGTTATCACGCATTAAGTGTTGGTCATTGTGAGGTCGATTTTGCGGCCAATGGTGAAGTGATTCGTTTTAGTGGGAGAAACGAATTGTTGCTTGGTCGCCGATTGTTTATTGATGCAAGCATGAATGAAGCCGCGACTGATCAACCTCATCAACAAGCGTGTGATTATCTAAACCAACACCCAAATGTGGTGGTTTGTAAAAAAGACTCACAAGTACAGAGTATTTTGGTGGATAAGTACATTCCAGAAGTTCGAAAATTGCAAAAGCAGGTGATTGCTAATGCTTCGCAACCATTAAGGCATGTAAGGATCCCTGATGAGCAGGGGCCAAGCCAGGTTGCCCCTTTAGTGGCGGAATCTTTTTGTTATCAGATGAACACACTTGGTCATAATGTGGACTTCGCCATTCATAACGCTGGTGGTGTTAGAACATCGCTCAATGCTGGCAAAATAACCGTAGCTGATATCGCAGGTAAGCTGTTGCCATTTGCCGTTCCTATTGGTGTATATAAGGTTAAAGGGCAGGTGATTGCCGCTGCGCTGGAAGGGGCAATTAATAATGCAACAAATAACGGTGTTGAAGGCACAGGATCAGGCTCCTATCCATATACTCATAACTTACGTTTTCGATATTTAAAAGCGTCACCGAAAGGTCAACGGATAGCCAATCTTGAAATCTATTCATCTGAGTTAGGTTGGCAGAAAGTCATAGCGGATAAAGTCTACACAGGCGCTTCTTCGGCCTACACAATGAAGGGGAAAGAAGGGTATGAAGCACTGCTGCAATTAAGTGGAGAGTCTTATATCAGCAATGAGTCGATGGCAGATTGCTTTATTGCCTTGCTGTGCTCAGATCCAGAAAAACTGACGTTAGAAACGGGTACCGCATTGCTCGGTAAATAATTGGTATAAACGTTGCAGGCTACACCTATAAGGTTTGTGAATAAATAAAGCAGACAATTTAGGGGGAACCATGTGGGGTAAAGACTGGGTTGATATTGCTGTCGTCATAAGTTGGATCGGTATATGGTCCGCACTTGTTTATTTTGTACCAATGGGTGGTGTTTAAATCATCATAGATAAAAAGGCACATTTGAATGTGCCTTTTTGCTACTTATAAGGTGCAATTTATCTGATTTTTCCTATAGACAAAATTGGAACCTCAGGAGTAGAATCGCGCTGTTTGGGGAGTAGTCGCCTCTGGTTTACTTATCGTCATCTCGTTAGGCTCAGACCTATCCGGTAAGTATAAGTGCTAATACTGTTGGAAACAGAGTTATCACTTCGACGAGACCAACGTAATCAAATCAACTTTCAGGGTTTTTCTGAAGGTTTTCGTTTGTTTGCGGTAGGGGTCGTCGATATAGAAAACCGATCCCTCCGCGTTTGGAGGAATCATGACCCCAATGACTTATCTGGCTTTTGGCCTGTTAACGCTATCTTTAGTTGTTCTCGATATTTGGCAAACCCGTGGCGGAAAAATTACCGTTAAAAAAGCCGCGCTATGGAGCGTATTTTGGTTTGTTTTGGCTTTTTTGTTCGCTGCCAGTATTTATTTCTTCTGGGATGTCTATGCACCAGACAGTGTTTATACGCCAGAAAAAGCGACAATCTCTTTTCTAACGGGTTATTTGCTTGAGAAATCTCTTAGTGTCGACAATCTGTTTGTTTTCGCAATTATTTTCCATCAATACCTTGTCCCTGAACATCTGCGTCCAAGAGCCTTGCTGTGGGGGGTTATAGGTGCACTTGTCCTAAGAGGCATCATGATCGGAGTCGGAGCGCAATTACTAGCTCAGTATCACTGGCTACTGTATCTATTTGCACTGTTTTTGATTTGGACAGGGATCCAACTTGCTCGTGATAAAGGTGATGAAGAAATTAATCCGTTACCAGAGAAGATCATTCGCCGTTTTGCGAGTGTGACTGATGGGTATCGAGGTAACGCATTAGTAGTAAGGGAGAATGGAAAACGCATGGTGACCCCAATGATGATTGTTATTGGTGTCATTGCATTTATGGATGTGATGTTTGCGCTAGACTCCATCCCAGCAATCTTTGCTGTAACGCGAGAGCCATTTTTAGTGCTAGCGGCAAACGTATTCGCATTGCTTGGACTACGTTCTCTTTACTTTGTATTGCAGGGGATGATGGATAAGTTTATTTATCTTAAACCAGCCTTGTCATTCATTATGGTGTTCATCGGTGTGAAAATGATGTTAGTGGGTTCAAAGTGGGAAATCCCAACGTTATGGTCACTTACTGTCTTGTTGTCTGTGATGACCATCGCTGTTATTGCATCGATTATGAAGCAGCGTAAAGAGCGTGCATTAGCTATCGAAACTTTGGATAGATAATCTAATACTAATCAAGAAGTAAGCCGCATTTTTTTTATTTTAAAATGTAGTAATAATGTAAATGATAGGCGGCTTACTCTTTCTTTATTGAATTAAAAGGTAAACTAAATGGTTTTTAATGCACTTTCGTTGCGGTTTTGTGCATAAAGTGAAAGAGCAAATGTTAAGGTATTGTTCCATTAGAAAATCTAATTCTAAAATCTAATTTTTGTCATTTTTTGCTCAATGAATATTTGATTAATATTAGCACAACAAAACAAGTTACCGGATTATATAGAGAGGCAACCATGGCACAAGCAATGCACATTGATACTATCGCTGCTCCAACCTCTATGGATAAGAAAACCTACTCGGTTAACTTCAAAGGATTGATTGCACATTTATTAGATATTTTGTTTACAGACAACAGCTCTCCGCGTGCTCACTACGCGAATGATCTGTCGGTTCACATGCAAAAAGACATCGGCTTAAGTCGTTAAGTTCTGATAAATCGATTGAAAAACGCTGGCGCACATGCCGGCGTTTTTTTATGCCTTAAATAAGGGATTAAGGAGTAACAAATAAATATTATGTGACGGTGTCACATTTTGTGAGCCAATTACTCAAACAAGGTAGGGAAATCCTTTAGATCTATAGTGGATAGGGAATAGAGTGAGTAAATTTGATAGAGATAAATAAAAAGCTCTCAATAATAAAAATATTGAGAGCTTTTAAAATGTCGCTTTTCGATAAGTAACGAGCATGACACGTTATCGTGCTGGGCTGCTACCTATGGAATTAAAATTACTTCTTACGGCAGTATTCTGCGATAACGTACATAGATTGGCCGCCGTTCGCTTTACCAGAAACAAGTTTAGGGTCGTCACCGATGCTGATGCCACGGATAACTGTACCTTGCTTGATCACTTGGTTAGTGCCTTTCACTGGTAGGTCTTTGATTACCGTTACGTCGTCACCTTTTTTAAGTTCAACGCCGTTGCAATCGAATGGTTTGTCGTCAGCAGACATTCCTTGCATTGCCCAGTTCATTTGCTCTTCTTCCATGTACATCATGTCTAGCGCATCTTGTGCCCAGCTTTCAGTATTTAGGCGAGTAAGTTGGCGCCAAGCAGTAACTTGTACTGCCGGTACTTGGCTCCACATGCTGTCGTTTAGGCAACGCCAGTGGTTAATGTCTTTAGGTTCGTCGATTTCACCCAGACATTTGTCGCAGACCATGATGCCGTAATCTACTGTCACGTGGCTGTGCGGAGGAACAGCGTATGCCGTTAATGGCGCATCAGCAGCGCATAATTCACATTTCGATTGGCAGCGTTCTAGCATAGTAGATTCAGAAGACATAATGGACTCACATATATTAGGTGTTAATAACGCGGCTATTATGCACTTTATCCTCCTAAATGAAAGGGCTATTACCGAACGCAAGCGTTTAACCGAGTGGTTTTTACTTTAAATTGACTAAAGTTCAGCAGCTTGTAAACAGCTGCGTACCAAAAAGGTTAAACATGACACTGTCACATAACACAACTCACTTTACGCTCATTCTCATAGAGGTCATAATCCCATCCGATTCTAAATAGGTAAGGAACAAGATTTGGAACTGCTTTCAATTGATTTTTTGGGCAAGCCTCTTCGGTTAGAAGGTTCGATGGCTGGATGGCAACAGCTTTTTTGGAACAACCAGTTGGTTTCTCAGCTCGATGCAGATGCAGACAGAGGGGATGAGGATGTCCATGAATTTACGTTGTCAGATGGAGAACAACAGCTACATTGCCGGTTAGAGTCTACAGTTAGTTGGCAACCTTTTTCTTTTTCGTACCAAGTGTTGCTTAATGACCAAGTGGTAACCAAAGGAAATAGAGATACTCAAGATATTGAACGTCAGAAGCCTTACAATCCACCTAAGGCGGAAAGAAAGTTTAGCATCATCGGTTTAGCATCACTTGCCTTAAAGGCATTTAAAAGCGCCAAGCTAATTAAAGTCGCGCTGGCTTCTGCCAGCCTGGCCGCTTATTCGTGGCTGTTTTCATTCCAATTCGCGATATCGTTAATTGCCTGTTTGGTTATTCACGAATATGGTCACGTGAGAGCCATGAAGTATTTTGGCATGAAAACAAAAGGCATCTATTTAGTTCCTTTCCTCGGTGGCCTTGCTCTTAGTGATGAGAAGATAAACACTCGTTGGCAAGATGTGGTGATTTCAATAATGGGGCCGTGTTTTGGTTTCATCTTATCGCTACTTTTACTGTGTATTTATCTCGTCACAGGAAACATGTTTTTTGCTGGGCTTGCTGCGTTCAATGCCTTTCTTAACCTATTTAATTTGCTTCCGATATTACCGCTAGACGGGGGACATATCCTCAAGAGCATCAGTTTCTCGATGAACAGTGTTACCGGCATTACATTATGTACATTAGCGGCGTTGGGTGGTGTTGTTCTTAGCTATTCGCTTGGGTTAACCCTGTTTGGTTTGTTGCTTGTGATGGGAACATTAGAGATCGTACTTGAATGGCGTTCGAGACATCAAAGTCATTTGCTGCCGCTTGATCGCTACGGGCAAATTGTCGCTGCGCTTTGGTACGTTTCACTAGTCGGCGGTTTGATTAGCATTATCTGGTTCTTTGCAGGAACAGGCGATACTTTGTTGCAGTTACCATTGCAAATACTAGGAACTTAACGTGTTTCTATGTTTGTCAGTGACAATACATAAATAAGGCCTATGCAATGCAAGGTGTAAGATTCAAATTGTGTGGAAGGTGTCTTAACTAAGAGTTTTGACGGCTTCCTAACGGTTGAGTGTTTGCACTTTGTTATTGGAACTGTTTAATCTGGGACTCTCTTTCTTTACGCAAATATGGGAGTGCGAATGAAGTCAATAGGTTTACTTGGGGGAATGAGCTGGGAGTCCACCTTAACGTACTATAAGCTGCTCAATGAAGGGATAAATCAACAGCTAGGTGGCCTACATTCTGCAAAGATCCTGCTAAATAGTGTTGATTTTCATGAGATTGAAGCACTTCAGCATCAAGGCCATTGGGAAGAAACGGCCACGATTCTAACGAAGGCCGCTCAATCCGTAGAGCAAGCCGGCGCTGAGTTCTTAATGATTTGCACAAATACAATGCATAAAGTTGCCCCTCAAATCGAAGCATCTGTCTCTATCCCTTTACTTCACATTGCAGATGCAACGGGTGAAGCACTGGTGCGCCAAGGGATCACCAAAGTCGGATTACTCGGTACTGTATTCACGATGGAGCAGGATTTCTATAAGCAAAGGTTGGTTGATAAGTTTGGTATTGAAGTTTTGGTGCCAAATGGAGTGCAGCGTAAATTAGTTCACAACGTCATTTATAATGAACTTTGTCGTGGAACAGTGACTCGTCGTTCTAAGCATGATTTCCAAACGATCATCGACGATCTGTCCGCTGATGGCGCACAAGGGGTGATTTTAGGTTGTACTGAAATTGGAATGCTTATTTCAGATCAAGATGCATCTATCCCAGTTTTTGATACAACGAAAATTCATACTGATGCAGCGATTGCGTTGGCGCTGTCATGAAGAAATTTTCGGTTGCAGAGATTCAAGCAGAGCAAACCTTAGCCATTCGTCAGCAAGTCCTTTGGCCAAGTAAAGCATTATCAGAGCTAAAGGTAGCAGGTGATGATACCGCTTGGCACCTTGGTGGTTTTTCTGACGGTCAATTGTCTTGTGTCGCGTCATTTTATTTCTCTGATCATGAAGTTAGGTTACGAAAATTCGCGACCCTTGATGCGTTTCGAGGACAAGGGCTTGGTAGTGTCGTTTTAGAGCATTCATTAGCACAATTTAAACAACGTGGAGTGGCGTTGTTTTGGTGCGATGCTCGAGAAAGTGCGATTGGCTTTTACCAGCGCTTTGGGTTAACGGTTGAAGGAGAGCGTTTTTACAAAGGCGAAATTCCTTATTTTAAAATGATCCTTAAACTGTGAGGCTATTTTAATTTGAACGGATGTCGTTTTATGTTGGTTATTTTATCGCTTTCGCATTCATTGATCTTGGTAATCATTACGTGAGGTGCTATACCCTTCATTGTTGATTAAACCAACAAGGATATAACAATGAAAAAGATAATCTTGCTCGCCGGACTGATGCTTCCTTCAGTTGCGGTTTCAGCGTCAGCGCTCAACGTAGAAATGATAGACCTTGCCTCAGGTACGCCAGTTGGCCATATTGTGGTTGAACAAACTGAATATGGCACGACGTTTACACCGTCGCTTAAGAGTGTATCGACAGGTCTGCATGGCTTTCATATACATCAAAATCCTTCCTGTGATAGTGCAGAAAAAAATGGCAAAACTGTGCTAGGTGGCGCAGCTGGTGGTCACTATGATCCAGAGAATACGGGTAAACATGGTCACCCTTGGACTGACTCAAACCATTTAGGGGATTTACCGCCACTGTTTGCTGATGAAAAAGGTGACGTTAACCAACCAGTTTTAGCTCCAAGGGTTAAACTTGCCGATTTGAAAGGGCGCGCTTTAATGATTCACGCTGGTGGGGATAACCACTCCGATCATCCCAAACCTCTTGGTGGTGGCGGAGCTCGTCTTGTCTGTGGTGTAATCAAATAAAAAATGGGAGCCTATATGGCTCCCAAAATTGTTGAGCAGTGGTGTACTCAGAATGAAATTATTCTTGTGCAAACTTGTAAGTTCGATATCCACCTAATAGATTCTTGGCGTTAAAGCCGTTGTTGACTAATTGGCGGTACGCAACGTTACCACGTAACCCAACTTGGCAATAAATCACAATTTCCTTGTCCTTCGGTAGCTCACTCATGCGATGACGAAGCTGATCTACAGGAATATTGATGGCCCCCTTTATAAAGCCGACATTTTCTAGTTCACTAGGATTGCGTACATCAAGCAGAATTTGGCTGTCATTTAAGGTATCAATTTCGTCAAAATGAATCGGGGTTGAATCAGCCTTAATAATGTTACTCGCAACAAAAGCGGCTTGGTTAATTACGTCTTTTGCACTGCCATATGGGGGAGCGTAGGTTAATTCTAGGTGCTGTAATTGTTCTACCGTCATTCCTGCTCGCTGAGCAACGGCCATCACATCAATACGCTTATCCACACCGTCTTTACCTGTAGCCTGAGCACCTAAGATTTTGCCTGTTTTTGGGTCAAACAGCATTTTGAATGAGACAATTTCGGCACCTGGGTAATAGCTGGCGTGGCTCGCGGTATGGACATAGACTTTTTCGTAGTCGATACCTTCGGCCTTTAATTGCTTTTCATTTTTCCCTGTAGATGCGATGGCGAGATCGAAGATCTTACAAATCGCGGTGCCTTGTGTACCTTGGTAGGTTTCTTGTCTGCCGAGCATATTGTCAGCGGCGATACGGCCTTGACGATTAGCTGGTCCTGCAAGCGGAACAAGGGTTTGACGCTGGGTTACAAAGTCTTTGTCTTCAACAGCATCACCTACGGCATAAATGGATGGGTCGCTTGTCTGCATTAACTCATTGGTATAAATACCACCAAGTGAACCGATTTGAAGGCCAGCTTCTTGAGCTAACTTAGTTTCTGGGCGCACGCCTATCGTCATAATGAGAATATCGGTGGTCAGAGTCTCGCCATTATTCAAAGTTAAATTGAGTTTGCCTTCTATGTGTTGGTGTTCATCATTCTCACCAGAATCAATACTCGCAATATGTTTGTTAGGAAGGAACTCTACAGCCTCTAATGCGACTCCGAGCTGGAGTTGGATACCTTTTTCGCGTATTTCAGCGTGAACAAAGCCTGCCATTTCACGATCAACCGGAGTCATAACTTGGTCAGCCATTTCAATCAGCGTTGTTTTGATGCCAAGTTGATGGAAAGCTTCCATCATTTCAAGTCCGATAAAACCACCCCCGACAACGGTCGCATGTTCGGGTTTATTCATCTGTATTGTGTGGAGGATACGATCCATATCCGGAATATTACGAAGTGAATGGGTGAGTGGGTTATTAATGCCAGCGATTGGCGGAATAACTGGGCCAGCGCCGGGGCTTAGCAGCAAGAAATCATAAGACTCTTGGTACTCTGTACCGTCCAATAAGTTTTTCACACGAACGGTTTTATTTTGGCGATCAATGCTAAGGACTTCGTTCATCACACGCACGTCGACATTAAAGCGAGACAAGAAGCTTTCTGGGGTTTGTAGAAGTAACTTACTACGATCCTGAATATCGCCACCAATGTGGTAAGGCAAACCACAGTTGGCAAATGAAACAAATTCGCCACGTTCAAACATGATGATTTGAGCATCTTCACTTAAGCGTCGAGCGCGTGCTGCCGCTGATGCACCACCGGCGACACCACCTACGATTACGATTTTAGTCATTGATAACTCCAATTATTTAAAGCCTAATTTTTTGAAGAAATGAGCAGCAGGGCAAAAACCAGTAAAGGCGCTTTGTATCAGGTTAACGCCGATGAACACTGTGAACCAAATAAATCCACTATGCACGGTGAGTGTCAATAACACCGAGATCAAAACCATTAATCCTGCGAACACGCGTACGACATTTTCTAGTGACATGACTCTGCTCCTTACCATTCATTTCAAAATCTATAAGAACTATAATTTCTTAAATTAGAAAAGTCTAATGTTAAATTGTCTAATTTCACTTAAGCTAAATTAGTCTTGACTAAATAATGTTATTTAGTAAGCTCTAAATTAATAACTTTTAGAAATTTATAATGGTAAGAAGTCATGGATATAGCAGAAATGCAAAGTAACGCTACTGAAGCGGCCGATCTTTTAAGGATCATGGCACACCCTGATCGCCTTATGGTGTTGTGTCAGCTTACACAAGGTGAGGTTGGGGTCGGTGCATTGCAGTCTGGTTCTAATTTAAGCCAATCCGCGTTTTCGCAGCATTTAACGGTACTTCGTAAGCACAATTTGATCTGTGCGCGCAAAGAATCACAACAAGTCTTTTATTCACTTGCTGACCCAAGAGTTGAGGCCCTAATTCAGAGCCTACATTCAATTTTTTGTGGCCATGAAGCGTAATAAGTAGGGGTAGAAAATGGAATTAACCATTCCTTGGGAATCGCTGCTGGGGGGAGTTTTACTGGGAATTTCAGCGTCAATTTTGTTACTCGTTAATGGAAAGATCGCCGGCATAAGCGGCATTGTGAACGGGTTATTTATCCCTAAAAAAGGGGATTACTCATGGCGGCTACTGTTTGTCGGTGGAATGATGGCTGGCGGTGTGTTTAGCGCGTTGTTGTTTGGAACGACAGTGCCGACATTGTCAGAAACCCCACTGCCTTTGATCATCATTGCAGGTATGTTAGTTGGCTTTGGAACCCGTATTGGTAATGGTTGTACAAGCGGTCATGGTATTTGTGGTATCGGCAGGTTATCGAAGCGCTCCATTGTTTCAACATGCATTTTTATGCTGGTAGCTGGACTGACTGTTTATGTTCGTTTGCATTTATTACCAGTGCTATGAAAGGAGAAGATTTGGAGATGAATAAGAATATTTTCCGTTTTTCTGCACTATTGTCAGGCGTATTGTTTGGTTGTGGAATGGTGGTATCAGGCATGATAGACCCTGAGAGAGTCGTTGGTTTCCTTGATATTACGGGCAGCTGGGATCCAAGTTTGGCATTTGTTATGGGCGGTGCATTAGCGGTGTTTCTACCATGTTATTTCATGGTAATTAAACCGAGAAAGCACACTTTATTGGGCAATGAGTTGTGCATACCAACCAAGACAAACATTGACAATAAACTAATTTCAGGTGCAGCACTCTTTGGACTTGGATGGGGACTTGTTGGCATTTGTCCGGGCCCAGCTGTGACGAGTTTAGCATTAGGCAACACGAATATTGTGTTGTTTGTTATCTCTATGGTTACAGGGTCACTCATGGCAAAGCTTATTTTCGGAAAAACGGAAAAGAGATTCAATGTTGCTTGAGTAAACCAGCTAAGTACATTCGCCGATTCCTTATGGAGGTAACATGGAGTTACATCAACAGCAGGGACGTTTTATTCATAGCGTGATGGCGAGTTATTTTCCGCCGATACTTATTGTATTAATGGTCGTAATTGGTGTTGCAGCGCTTTGGTTAACACCAAAAGAAGAAGACCCACAAATTGTCGTACCCATGGCGGATGTTTTAGTTTCAGCTCCGGGATTAAGAGCGGCGCAAGTCGAAAAGCAAGTTACTGAGCCCCTAGAGAAATTACTGAGCCAGATTGACGGCGTTGAGTATGTTTATTCGTCTTCAATGGAAGGTGCCGCTCAGGTTATTGTGCGCTTTTATGTTGGTGAGCAGCGAGAACAGGCACTGGTCAAGCTGTATAACAAACTCTATTCAAATCAAGATAAAATCCCTCCAGCGGTGACAAATTGGTTGGTAAAACCCATCGAGATTGATGATGTTCCAATCGTTGTTGCCGCTTTATACAGCACCAACAGTGATCAAGTCGATCGTCATCAGTTAAAGCGAATTGCAGACCAAGCGACACTTGGCATTAAATCCCTTAAAGAAACCAGTTCTGTTCAGGTCGTTGGAGGCGAAACTCGCGTTATCAGTGTCGAACTTGATCCCGTTGCAATGGCAAATTTCAATGTCTCAATCGACGACTTAAAACATGCTCTTACCTTATCTCACGCCAAACAAAATGCAGGACATATTCAAGTCGAGGGTAGGCACTACCAAATTGAATCGGGCGGGTTACTTTCTAATGTGACTCAAGTAAATAACCTCGTGGTGAGTGTAATTAATGGGAAGCCTGTCTATCTACGTGATGTTGCAACGGTGAATGATACGGCGAGAGAAGCGACGAGTGACACGTGGTTTCGCGAGGCTGAGAGCGGGCAGGAATATCCTGCGGTTTTTATCTCTGTCGCTAAGCAAAAGGGGTCCAATGCTGTTGATGTTGCTGAAAATGTCCTTAAGCAACTGGCGCATCTAAAAAACACTCAATTTCCGGATGCGGTGGACATCGAAATTATTCGAAATTATGGGCAAACTGCTAACGACAAAGTATCGAACCTAATTTCGAGCCTTGGTATCTCAATACTCACAGTTGTGGTGTTCGTGGGGTTGTTCCTAAATTGGCGTAGCGCACTTGTGGTAGCGATTGCGATCCCGATTAGCTACGGCGCGGCGCTAGGTATGGATTTGCTCTTTGGCTATTCAATTAACCGTGTCACATTGTTTGCTTTAATTCTGGCTTTGGGTTTGATCGTTGATGATCCCATCGCAAGTATCGACAACATTGAACGCTATCTAAAACGTAAAGATCTCTCTCGGACCAAAGCAATTGTCTATGCCATGGTCGAAATTCGTAGCGCACTGCTTATGTCGACTGTTGCAATTGTCATTGTGTTCTTACCTATGTTCTTCATAACCGGGATGATGGGACCGTATATGGGGCCGCTAGCATTCAACGTGCCTGTGAGCGTCATATTCAGTACCTTGGTGGCATTTTTAATCACACCGTGGCTTGCGAGCAAGATCTTGGTTGCTGCTAAAGCGCGTGGTGACCATCAAATTGAATCGACGCTTTTGTTTAAACTCTATCGCAAACTATTGCTCCCATTATTACAAAGCCGAGACAAAGCGTGGTCTTTTCTTGGCGTTGTTGCGCTGTTATTTGTTCTTGCTGCATCGCTTCCTGCGCTGCGCTTGGTGCCGTTAAAACTGTTGCCTTACGACAACAAAAATGAATTTCAGATCGTAGTCAATATGCCCGAATCCAGCAGTTTTGTTGATACCTCAAATGCACTTCGAGGCTTTTCTGACTATTTAGTTGATGTGCCGGAGGTTATATCGGTATCAGGTTTCTCGGGCGTGGCATCCCCAATGGACTTTAACGGCATGGTTCGACATTACTTTATGCGTAACCAGCCACACCAAGGGGAGCTTAGAGTCGTACTTGCTGAAAAGGCATATCGACAAATGCAATCACATGAGATTGTTACCCGCTTACGTAATGATTTAGAAACGATCGCTAAGCGCTATGATGCTGAGATTCAAATTGTCGAAGTGCCACCGGGACCGCCGGTGATTGCGACTATTACGGCTGAAGTCTATGGACCGCCATCGATGAGTTATGAAGCGCTACAACAGCAAGCGCATATTGTCGCAAATCGATTAAAGAAAGAACCATTCGTGACCGAAGTAGATACCAGTTCTCCGGGGGCATTAGAGCTGTGGCAATTTGTTGTAGACCAAGAAAAAGCAGCGCTTTCTGGTGTCTCAATACAGGACATCAATGCCACAATTAAGGCAGCGAATGATGGTGTGGTGCTGGGGTATTTAGAAACGAAACGAGAAGTTGAGCCATTGCCAATTGAGGTTCGTTTACCTGCAGAGCAAAGAGACAAACTCGATGCATTGTTACAGCTGTATGTGCGTGGCCAAGTCGGTGTTGTAAAACAGTTTATAAATGGTGCTGTGGTAGATGCGCCTCAGCCCTTGGTTCAACTCAGTGAAGTTGGCCAATTTATAAAGCGTTCGGTAGATAAGCCGATTTATCACAAAAACCTTAAGCCAGTTGTTTACGTGTATGCCGAATCAGTGGGGCGGGTCCCGGGAGAGGTCGTCGCTGATGTACTGGCTGATCAAGGAGAAAGCAAACCATCAACACCTTGGGAAAGCCGTACCTATTTGAATAATGGTGGTGGGGATGAATGGCAGGTTGCTCCGGATGTAGAAGTGATATGGAGTGGTGAAGGGGAATGGAAAATTACCGTTGATGTATTCCGTGATTTAGGTATTGCTTACGCCGCAGCACTACTTGGTGTGTTTATTGTTATGTTAATTCAAACAGGCTTGCCTGTCGTGTCTGGCATCATCATGCTCGCTATACCTTTGACAGTGATTGGTATTATGCCCGGTTTTTGGTTGTTGAACGCAATAAGCAGCGATATCAACCAGTATCCTAATCCTGCACTTTTTACGGCTACAGCGATGATCGGGATGATCGCATTAGCCGGTATTGTGGTGCGTAACTCGCTGGTATTAATTGAGTTTATTCAACAATCTTTACATGCAGGGCTACGCCTGCATGATGCACTTGTTCAATCTGGCGCAGTACGTATGAGACCAATTCTCTTGACTGCGGGAACCACTTTGCTAGGTAACATTGTCATTACGTTAGATCCGATCTTTAACGGGCTTGCATGGGCGATCATCTTTGGAATCGCAGCATCAACTGTTTTCACCTTACTCGTTGTACCTGTGGTGTATAACCTCGCATACCAGAATCAGCTTGGGCACGGATTGCCTACCAAGGAGGAAGCATTATGAAATTCAATAATCGCTGGCTAGGCGTCGGGCTGTTTGCAGTGTTAGTGGTGCTGTTTTACTACATGGCGGATGGATTTAGTGAAAAGCTGCCGACGGAACGCCAAGTGACTCGTCATGATCACTCAAAATATGAAATCATTACCCTTAAAGAGCAGCTAATAAATCGAGAGCGAACATTTCCTGGCGTGGTGGTTGCCAATCAACAAGCCAATATTTCTGCGAGATTAACGGCGAATATAGCGGACGTGTTAGTTAGTATTGGTGACAGTGTCACTAAAGGCGATGTGCTACTTAGGCTTGATAGTGGTGATTTAGATGCACGCGTAACCCAAACAGAACAAGCGCTCGCTTCAGTACAGGCACAGTTAAATAATGCTCGAAAAGAGTTTCTCAGGGTTAAAGAGTTGGTGGCGAAAAAGCTTGTTCCTCAATCTAAATTTGATCAAGCGATAAGCGTTCTACAAACCGCACAGGCAAATTTTAACCAAGCCCAAGCAGCGGTAACTGAGGCGGAAACCACTTTTGGTTACAGCATTATTACGGCACCATTTGACGGTGTCATCACGTATAAATCTGTGAATGAAGGTGATACCGCAACACCCGGCAGCAAATTACTCAGCCTTTATAATCCTCAATCACTTCAAGTTGAAGTAAATGTCTCGGAATCTGTTATGCCATATTTAGAGTTGGGAATGAGGGTAATGATTGATTTTCCCACGTATGAGTATAAAAAAGAAGGGCAAGTGATTGAGATTACGCCTGCGGCCGATGCTAGTTCCCGAAGTTACATGGTCAAGTTATCGTTTAAGAGTAAAGACGCGTTATATCCGGGAACCTATGCCCAAGTGAGTATTCCTTTAGATGAACAACGTGAACTCTACGTCCCACTCAACGCTGTTTATCAAGTCGGGCAGTTGGATTATGTGAAAGTGTTGAATGGCGAGAAACTTGAGACTCGCTTAGTTCAACTAGGAGAAGAAGGACGAGTACGGAAAGGACTCATCGTGGGGGACAACGTGGTGTTGAACCCCCAACCTCAATAGACTTACTTTAACTTGGTGCTAACGGGGCAATGATCGCTAAGCTGGTAGTCTAAAACTTGCTGTGTTTTATAGGGTACTTGCTTAGCCTGAGCCGCATTTAGATCTGAGCTCACAATGATATGGTCAATTACCGCTCGAAATTGATGTGATTTGTGCGGGGATGACTTAGAACGAACTTTACAGCTTGCTTTCGTGTTACGTGTGGTTAATTGAGCACTGTTATTCTGGGCGATACTTTCCCACAACCAATCTTTTTTGTACGCCATATTGTGGTTGAAATCACCAAGGATAATATATTGCTCGTTTGCTTTTTCTCTTTGTTTAATCCAATCATTGATCGCTGCGCCCTGAGCTTTTAATTTACGACAGCTCTTGCTGTTGTTGTATGCACCGCTGCAACCCGCTTTCAAGTGAACTGATAAAGCATGAATCGGAGTCGGGGTGTTGTCAAAAAGAATAATATAACTGCCAAAGCGCAGTTTACTATTTGCCGATGTTGCCAAACGAACGTCGCCTACATCTTTAACCGAAATACCTTTACGTACGGCAAAGCCCGTGTATTGGTTTATGTCCCTGAATTGGTTATTGCGGTAAGTTTTGTTTGCGCGATCAGATAGAAAAATCTTATAACCTTTACCAACAACTTCCTGTATTGCGTCTGCACTGTCGACCTCTTGAAAAGCAAGCACATCACTTTCAAGCTTGTTCCAATGTGAATTCAATACTTCAAAGTCTTTACTGGTTCTATGGGATTCTTCAATTTTGTTTGAAGGCGCTAGCGTCAACCACTCTAAATTCCATGAGGTAAAAGTCGTAGAGGGTGTTGCTGCATAAGTACTAGTGTGGATAAGGCAGGCACTAGCAAAAACAAGTCTAATTATCGTATTTTTCATAACAAGTAATCTAAAATTTTGTTCCAGCCTTTATCTTACAAGACCTCGAAAAAATGCAAGCAAAAAACATGTAATTTTTGCTGTTTGCAGATATTTCTTAGCAAGTGAGATCCGCTGCACTAAGATCGATTTGATCTTAATCTGGTACCGCGTTTTGTTGATCTAAATCAATACTTTTATATGGTGCTTCTCGTTAAATACGCCACAACATGTAGTGTCAGTAGAATAAAAAATAACCCTATATAGTGTGTTTGTGGATAACTCTGTGAGTATGCTGGGGTAAGGAGAAAAAGTGAAACCAATCGTAATCAAGCGTGACGGCTCTAGAGCTCCGTTTAACAGGGATCGTATTCAATCTGCAGTTGAAGCGGCAGCAGAGCATGTCGATAAGGAAATCGCGATTTACGCTTTAAATGTAGCGTTAGCTGTAGAACTAAAGCTTAAAGACTACGATGAAGTTCATATCCACGAAATTCAGGATTTGGTCGAAAACGAACTAATGCAAGGACCATACAAATCACTTGCACGTTCTTACATCGAATATCGCCATGATCGAGATATTGCCCGCGAAAAGCAAAGCGCACTTACTCGTGAAATCGAAGGCCTTATCGAAGAAAGCAATGTCGACCTTATCAACGAAAACGCAAACAAAGACGGTAAAGTGATTCCAACACAACGTGATTTGTTAGCGGGTATCGTTGCGAAACACTACGCGAAAACGCATATTTTGCCACGTGATGTCGTTCAGGCACATGATGTGGGTGACATTCACTACCACGATCTAGACTACGCACCGTTCTTCCCAATGTTTAACTGTATGCTTATCGATCTTAAAGGCATGCTTACGCACGGCTTTAAAATGGGTAACGCTGAAATTGATACACCGAAATCAATTTCCACAGCAACAGCAGTAACAGCACAGATCATTGCTCAAGTAGCAAGCCACATCTACGGCGGTACAACCATCAACCGTATTGATGAAGTACTAGAACCGTACGTGATGACAAGCTACGAGAAACACCTAGAGATCGCAAAAGAGTGGAGCATTTCTGAACCAGAAGAGTTCGCAAAAGCGCGCACTGAGAAAGAGTGTTACGATGCGTTCCAATCGTTAGAATATGAAGTAAACACGCTGCACACGGCAAACGGTCAAACACCATTTGTAACATTTGGCTTCGGTCTTGGTACAAGTTGGGCATCACGTCTTATTCAGAAATCGATTCTGAAGAACCGTATTGCTGGTCTAGGTAAAAACCGTAAAACAGCGGTATTCCCTAAGTTAGTATTCGGCATCAAAGATGGTTTGAACCACAAATCTGAAGATCCAAACTACGACATCAAGAAACTGGCACTTGAGTGTGCGTCTAAGCGCATGTACCCGGACATTCTTAACTACGACAAAGTCGTTGAAGTAACGGGTTCATTCAAAACGCCAATGGGTTGTCGTAGCTTCCTTGGTACTTACGAAGAAAATGGTGAGCTAATCCACGAAGGCCGTAACAACCTAGGTGTTGTGAGCTTAAACCTTCCTCGTATCGCAATTCGTGCAAACGGCAGCGAAGAGAAATTCTACGAGCTGCTTAATGAGCGCCTAAATCTTGCTCGCAAAGCGCTAGAAACGCGTATTTCTCGCTTGGAAAACGTAAAAGCACGTGTTGCACCAATTCTTTACATGGAAGGTGCGTGTGGTGTTCGTCTGAAAGCGGACGATTCTATCGCAGAAATCTTCAAAAATGGTCGAGCTTCCATTTCTCTTGGCTACATCGGAGTACACGAAACAATCAACGCATTGTTTGGTACCGAAGCGCACGTATACGATGATGCTGTGCTACGTGAGAAAGCAGTAGCAATCATCAAGCACCTAAAAGAGACTGTGAACGGTTGGGCAGAGGAAACAGGTTACGGTTTCAGCCTATACGGCACACCAAGTGAAAACCTATGCAGCCGTTTCTGCCGCATCGATGCGAGAGAGTTTGGTGTGATTAAAGGTGTAACGGACAAAGGTTACTACACCAACAGTTTTCACCTTGATGTAGAGAAGAAAGTAAATCCATACGATAAGATTGATTTCGAAATGCCTTACCCAGAAATCTCTAGCGGTGGTTTCATTTGTTACGGAGAGTTTCCAAATATGCAGCGTAATGTCGAAGCGCTAGAAAATGTTTGGGATTATAGCTACTCACGTGTTCCGTACTATGGCACAAATACACCAATCGACGAGTGCTATGAATGTGGTTATATGGGCGAATTCGATTGTACGAGTAAGGGTTTTACCTGCCCAAGCTGTGGTAATCATGATTCGACAAAAGTTTCCGTAACACGTCGTGTGTGCGGATATTTAGGAAGCCCAGATGCGCGTCCGTTTAACTTTGGTAAACAAGAAGAAGTTAAGCGCAGGGTGAAGCACCTGTAATCATTTGAGTGTTCAAGCCGCTTCGAAACTATCGTGGCGGCTTATTTTTGTTTTTACTTTATAGAAATTTGCGATGAACTATCACCAGTATTACCCAGTTGATGTTGTTAATGGCCCGGGAACACGTTGTACCTTGTTTGTTTCTGGTTGCATTCATCAATGCAGAGGGTGCTACAACCAGTCTACTCAGAGGTTAGATTCTGGTACGCCGTTCACTCAAGAAGCTGAAGATAAAATCATTCAAGACCTTAATGACTCAAGAATCAAGCGCAAAGGTTTGTCGTTATCCGGGGGAGACCCACTGCATCCGGCTAATGTGGCTGATATTCTAAAGCTTGTTAAACGAGTGAGAGCAGAGTGTTCTCCAGAGAAAGACATTTGGGTATGGACAGGGTATACACTTGCTGAACTAAACGACGAACAGCGTGAAGTGTTGGATTACATTGATGTTCTTATCGATGGTAAGTTTGAACAAGAGAAAAAAGATTTAAACCTTGAATGGCGTGGTAGCGCGAATCAAATTATCCATCGGTTCAAACTGTAAGCCTCATTTATTCATAGAATAATCTCCGGTCTTGCATGATATGGTTAAGTAATTGTTAAGGACAACGATTCTTTATTCTATTTTATTGCTCACCAATAAAATTTTAATTCTCGATCTTTTCATTAGATGGTAAGTTGAGTCTCACTAACTGAATTTCAAAGGGTTGTGACTTTCATGTTTACTCACTTATCTACTCCAACATTGGATCCTATTCTCTCTTTATCCGTTGCATACCGTAACGATCCCCGTAGCGAAAAAGTAGACCTTGGCATTGGTGTTTACAAAAATAGCGACGGTGAAACACCGGTGATGCAAGCGATCAAACAAGCACAGGACATTGTTGTCGAGACGCAAAAAACCAAATCTTATGTCGGTCTTGCTGGTTGTGAAGAATTTAACCAGTCCATGATCGATCTCCTACTTAGTGGAACTTCAGCGATGGATCGTGTCGCAGCGATTCAAACTCCGGGGGCAAGTGGTGCATTACGGATGCTTGGTGACCTAATGAAAGTCGCTCAACCAAACACCACCGTTTGGATTTCTAATCCGAGCTACGTTAACCACAAACCAGTGATGGAAGCGGCGGGACTCAAGGTTAAGTTCTATTCCTATTTTAGTTACGAAACAAAGCAAGTGGACACGGCTCGTATGCTTGAAGAGCTTGCAACGGCAGGTCCTGAGGATGTGGTTTTGCTTCATGGCTGCTGTCATAACCCAACTGGTGCTGATATCGATTTCTCAGCATGGCAAGCCATTACTGAACTTGCGCAAAAGAATGGTTTTACTCCATTTGTCGATATCGCTTACCAAGGGTTTAGCCACAGCCTCGAAGAAGATGCAAAGGGCCTACGTTTTATGGCTGATAACGTAGAAGAAATGTTGATCACAACTTCGTGCTCAAAAAACTTTGGCTTGTACCGTGAGCGTACTGGCGCAGCGATTGTGGTGGGTAAAAAGCAACAAGATGTTGATAATGCAAAAGGCAAACTTCTAACCTTAGCGCGCGCGACTTACACCATGCCGCCCGATCATGGTGCAGCTTTGGTGAAAACAATCTTACAAAGTTCCCAGCTAACAACGGTTTGGAAGCAAGAGTTGTGTGAAATGCAGCAACGATTGTTAAACCTGCGTAAAACGTTGTGTAATGAATTGAGAATTACACACAATACTTCACAATTCGATTTTATTGAAAGCCACAAAGGCATGTTTACTATGCTAGGCTTTAGCCAAGATCAAATGGCCCAACTGCGTGAACAATATGGTATTTATGGCGTAGGAGATGGCCGAATTAATATCGCTGGTTTAACGGAAAAGGACATTCCATACGTTGCCAACGCGATAACCAACATAGCGTAAGCATTTGTGGTTACTCGCTGTAAACTGCTAGCGAGTAACGCTGATTTAAATGTTTTGTGTGATTAGGTGATTGAATGAAGAAGAATTGGAAAGCCCTTGTCCCATTATTTTTAACTACAGGTTTAGTGGCGTGTGCTACGACCACACCAGAGACGACAAGTCCGGATCAACAGGAAACTCGTGTCGAACAACCTGTTAAACAGACTAAACCGGCACAAAAAGTAGTTACAGAACCAGTCGTTGAAGTGGAAGCAAAGAAAACGTCTGACGGTAAGCTTATCTTAGGTGAAAAAGAATGGGTGTTTGTACCTGGACTTGAAGAAAACTTTAGAGCTCGAGTTGATACTGGTGCAACAACGTCATCCATCTCAGCCGTTGATGTTGTACCGTTTGAACGTGATGGACAAGATTGGGTCAAGTTTAAAATTGAACATGATGGCATCAAGAGTAAAGAGATTGCACTGCCAGTGGAACGTTGGGTGAAGATCCGACAGTCTAGCGCCGATAAAACGCAGAGAAGGGCGGTTGTTATTGCTTGGATTCAAATTGGTGATTTGAAAGAAAAAACTGAATTTACATTAGCAGACAGAACCCACCTGACATTCCCACTATTGCTGGGGAGAAGCTTCTTTAAAGACGTTGCTGTAGTGGATGTGAGTCAGCAATACATTCAAGACAAACATAAGAAATAAAAAGAAACCCGCTTAATGCGGGTTTCTTTTTATCTGTGTTACTGAATTTCTAACAATTCAATATCGAAGATCAGCGTAGAAGCTGGTGGGATAGGGCCGGTACCATTTTTTCCATAACCCAGTGTACTAGGAACAAAAAGACGAATCTTCTGGCCTTCAACCATGTATTGCACACCTTCTTGCCAACCTTTGATCACTTGATTCAAACCAAATGCGATAGGTTCGTTACGCTCTACAGAGCTGTCAAACACGGTGCCATCGATTAACGTACCGTGATAGTGAACTTTTACGCGGCTAGTTGCTGTAGGGTGAGCTGTTCCAGTACCTTCTTGTAATACTTGGTATTGCAAACCACTTTCTGTCGTGATCACACCTTCTTTCTTTGCATTTTCAGTAAGGAAAGCCTGACCTTCGGCAAAGTTTTGATCTGCGACTTTGTGGTTGTTCCATGTGCGGTAGATAAAGAAGGCCGCTAGAACAAAGATGACAATGGGAAAAATGATTTTAGACATAAATTCTATCCGTTGAATTATTGCTTAGTTAGGTAATTAATTGTGTTTGCGATGCTTTCGATATCTTTGTGTCCAGATGTCAAAAGCATGTATTTGCCATTAACGATGAACGTCGGTACCGCGTTGATCTCGCCTTTAACAGAAACTTCTTGAGCGACTTTCATCAACTTAAACAACTGCTTTTGTTGCTCTTCACTGAGCTCGTAAGGGCTAACCAAGTTGCGAGAGTGGAACGCTTCTTCTATCGCTTGACGACGTTCAGTTAAGGTAGAACCTTCACCCATTTGTACCGCTGCGAATAACTCATTCATCATCTCGTGATCTGGATTTTTGTCTAGCTGCATCACTGCGGTGTAAAAGATCATGGCACCGATTTGAGCACTTTCGTTGAAAGTAACATGGACCTTGCCAATCTCTTGGCTGGTAAGCTCTTCCAATTGTGGGATTACACCTTCCATCTTACGGCAATGGCCACAGTTAAGAGAAAACACTTCAGTAACTTGAGGAAGACGGTAGGTTGATAGGTTTGCAGGAAGTTGCTGATATTGTTCGCCTTCTTTTGGTGTGGTTGTGTCTGAACAACCAACAAGAAGAGCGCCTGCAGCCAGCGTTGCAGTAAAAAGCGAAAGAACTTTTTTCATAATTTTCGTCTTATTTTAGGTAAGTTGCATTAAGTGCAATGTGTAATGAGTGAAGCGGATTTTACCTTGTCCAATCCATACCGAAAAGCGAACGGTGCAAAAAATATGTAAATGTCTTGGCCTGATAAGTTTCGACTTGGACTATGCTCAGGCATAGGTACATTTGGAAATCATATAGTGCGATATAATTAAAGAAATATTGAGATTGCCGATATAGAACTTGTAGTGTGATGAATTGAACGGTGAATCGATGAAATATGCAGCGCTTCCACTCTTATTGCTTTTGACAGGTTGCGGAACATTGCCGCCAGATATGGCGTTAATGGGCGATAGAATGCTCGACACAGCGCCAAAGGGTGATCTCGATGTGATGCACCCTGAATGGGGTTATGCTCCTAAAACGACCGTTGCAGGAGTGCAAGGGCCTTTTGGACAACAAAGAACGAAGAGCTACAGTTCCTTACAAAACTTTCTATTGAGTAAAGGCGTCGATTACGAAGTATTACCGGGCAATCACGTTATGGTAAAGCTTAAAGACACCATCAAATTCCAAACTGGTTCTTCAATGGTATCACCGGAGTCTTCGTACTGGCTTGATATCGTCGGTAGCTATTTATCAACCCAACCGGGAATCGATATTGTGATTGATGGTCACGCAGATGCAACCGGAGCCCCAAGCTTTAACGACACCTTATCATTGAAACGTGCCAAAGCAGTAAAAAGCCAACTAATCAGAAATAATGTAGCGATGAATTCGATTTACACGCGCGGCTATGGTGAATATGTACCGGCATGTAGCAATAGAACCAAAGCTGGAAAAGCATGTAACCGCCGTGTTGAAGTCTTTTTTGTTATGTCGAATAACTAAACATAACAGTCATGCATAGAAATAGTTTCCATATAAATGACATTGATATCTAACGTGCCGCGCTTGTTGGATTCGCTTGCGCTCTAAATGCCGGCATATAAAAGCTTGCTGAATCATTGACAGCCAGTGAACTAGGCTCAAAACTACGTGCAAGACAAACAAATTGCACACGATTTGAATATCGAACCCAACAAAATAATCAAAATGCGTAAAGGGATTCACTGGAACAGCATTGCAAAAAAGTTTGACGGGCAAGGCTTACAAAGAGTTTCAGCGCTTTGTGGATGTTTGGCTTTATGGATTGGCAGCCCTAATGACGCCATAGCTAAGTGTGCATTATGCGTGCTTATGTTAAAGCTTGTTTCATATGTTGTACTTATAAATAATCTCTCTTTTGAGGGATTAAACAATGAAGTATCACGAAATGACTAAAAATTATATTTTTCGTGAGTTGAAGTGCAATTTAACCCGTGAACAAGCTGCCAAATTATGTTTCAAAAGCGTGAGAACAATCACAGAGTGGGATAAAGGGAAACCAATTCCTAAAGAATGCCGTCGTCTGATGAAAATGACAAAAGGTAGAGAGCTGAGCGCTGATGATGAATGGATTAACTTCAAGATGCACTATGACAGGTTAGAGCTACCAACTGGTCAATGTGTAACGGCACAGCAAATATTGACGGGTATTGCTCTGTTAGAGATTCAATCAGACTTGGAAATTAAAACGACCGCGAAGGTTTTAAAATATGCACGAGCAATTTCCAGCATTATGGAGATAAACAGGAAGGTATAAGCCAAGGTTTGGGCAAGTTTTTGCCTCCGTCTTTTGTAAGGTATGATGTTGAAATACAGAAGAAACCTTTGAGTAAAGCCGACATGTATAAAGACTATCGCTGTCCTTTTTGGAAATCCCCTGAAACATGTAAATGTGCTTCTTGTTACAACTACCGAGAGTACTTAAGTAGTTCAGCAGCACTAAAAGCGGCCGAAAAAAACAACTTCGCAGGTGGCGCAAGTATCTCAAGAATTGGGACTTGCATGGTCGAAGAGCCTCCTAAAAAATCCCTTAAAGAACGACTTGAAGCACAAAGGCTAGCGAATATGAAAGCTAATGAAGAAGCCTTTGAACTTGCTCAGTCACGCAAAACGAGCGTGTCACCCAATAATATGGTTTGGCCTCCATACAACCCACTAGCGAAAGAAGGTGAAAAAGACCTCCAAGTTGAATACACCAAACCAATAACTAGTATTGCCGTGTTGTCTTTGGAAGAAGCACAAGAGTTTTATGAGCTGTTAGGTGGTAAAGAAACAATTGGAGACGCCAAAGATTACACAGATTTAGCAAAAGGTGGCGCAGAGGCTTACGCAACAGCTAAAGGGTTAGGGGGGCTAGGCGTTAAAGCCGCCACGAAAAACATCAACGGTACAGACTGGGTGATTATCCGAGATTTTCGCAGACATCAACAAACGCTAATGAAAGGCAATAAATGGGGTGCTAATAATCCGAAAGTGGTTAAAGCTGGTTTGGGGTTAAATGATCTTAAAGGTGCAACTCGATACGTTAAATTTAATGCAGGTATCGAAATTGCGTTTGCAGTGGGTGTTAATGCGGCCGATTACATTTTACGAGATGAAGCTACATTGGCTGAGTTTGTAGGTAACTCGGCGGGAGATTTAGCTAAAGGGTTTGTGTCATTAGGTGGTGCTGCACTTGCTACAGCAATATTTTTACCGGCAACGGTTGGGGTTTTAGCTACGGGACTTGTTTTTGCGGCTATATCATTTGGTATAAGTATTGCGTTAGATACAGTAGATAATGAAATGGGATATTCAAAAGATTTTACACAAGCTGTTGAGGATTACTTCAAGTGATTTATCTTCGAGTTATTGGATGTATTTTGATGGCACTTTGGGGTTACGTCTTGGTAAATCGCCAAATCAATACAGCCATATCTACTGAAAGTGTCATTAAAGTCGATGGTTTATTGAATGTATGGGGTAGCTACGCTATTGCGCTGATATTTACTTATCTCACGATTTACTATTTTAAAGAAAAACTATCATTGTCTTTGCGTATAGGCGATATCAATAGAGTGCTTATCATATTAACTTTGATTATTGCGCCATTGTTCAGCTTGGCAAATTACAGCCAATCTAAATCCAACATAGCCAATTATGTCGAATGTAAAAACGAGCGAAGTTTCTCAAGCCGATATTCGAGTAGGACTTACGCGGTAAATGAAGAAGTGTGCTTAGCGTTAGAAGCTAGTAGTGATTAAGTGCTTTTAACTAACGCGCTGCGCTTGTTTAATTAGTTCTCGTTCTACATGCAAGCATATAGCAACGAGAACCAATTTCGGAATAATTTTAAGTGTTGATCATCGCTCTTAAATGCTTTGTTATATTTTTTCTTCGATGATGGCTTTTGCTGCTTCTGCTAACAAGACATTTTTCTGCTCTTCAAGTGATTTTTTAGTCTCAGGACATGTAGTGATCGCCATAATTTGATCCAAGTACTTAATCTTTTTTGTATAGTCACGTTCATGAAGTATCAAACTTACTTCATATCTACTAAAAGCCAAACCTATAGTTATCAAATACGAGGCTAAGCCAGCTACAAAGGATATCGTTTGCTCGGTGACATAAGGTGCGAAAGCGGAGTCTGTAGGAAGAGTCTTCGACCAAGTAAGAATAACAAAAGTTATCACGCCAGTTATAGCAGCACCACTTAACAGATCTGACTTTTTGATACCTTTTACTTGTTGAGGCAGCTGTTCAGGCATGCTTACCTCCCTTGTGGGCTTTTACTACTTCCCAAAGAGGATCGTTTGGATAAAGGTATAACACATTAGTTTTCTTACAGCCGAATTGGTCAATAATTACTACTCGGACCTTTTTTGTCTTAAGTCGGTGTACCACTAGCGGCGCTAAGTAGCGTAGAACTAATGCCGCAATTATTAGTAGTGATACAACTATAGAAGTTTCCACTGTTTTTCCTCAGCTGGTATGTGATCTTTGACCTTTGTAATAGTGTAATTGACAGTCGCTTTACCTGTCAGTTTAGTTTTCTCTTTGTACCAAACACCTTCAACTTCTAGTAGATCATCTTTTGAAAACTTTTCTTGATTATCCGATACCCGCTTTAGAAATTTTGGGTCTGTAATAGATACGGTGACACTATTCGAAGGGTTATCTTTTGAAATTAGCTTCCACTTAGATCTTGGGTTATAACTGAGTGTTTCAACATAGTAGAAGCCAAAAATCTCACCTTCCTCGACAATATGTTTATGACTTCTCCTCAATACTAGATTGTTTTTGTCCTCTTTAGTTATCTGAATTTTCGGACAAGATGAGATACCATGATCGATCGTTAGAGTGTCGATTCCATCTTCAGTTAAAGGAGTAGCTATATCGCTAATAGCGGAACGAATTTTAGGGTTAGTTAGTATTGCACACTGTAGCTCATCTAGAACCACTCTTTCCCCATCAATATCTACTTCGAAACCATCAGCCGTATCCTTAATTACAATCTCTGTAGTAGTAAGGTCCATCTGTCTTAATAGGTTTATTGCGTACTGGATAGAATTGAGCACTGAGCGACTTACTGAAACTGTTTCAATAGACTGTTGCGACTCGGACTCTGATGTAAAAAGTTTTAACCACCACCAAACAGAGCCTTCTTGAAACCCACCTTCTAACAAAATCTCGGTGCTAATTTTTGATTTATATATTCTATTCGCTTCTTTATATGCTTCGCGATAAATAGTATCGAATCCCTCGATACTTGCAGAAACATAAGATGCTTTCATTTGATGAGAACGAATTCTCTTACCTGAACCGTCATAATGTATTTTTACTGACTGGTTGTTAATGAGTTCCATATTAATCCTTGAAAAGTATAATGTCGCATTAAGGTGTGAGCAACACTACCACGAAACCTAACCACACCATTTAAACACTAAAACCAACGCATAGTGAAAATGCCACGCGTTGCGAATCCCTCTTGAACAGTTTGTTAGAGCTTTCTACAGGTAAACACACAATATCGTGGCGACTCCCATTTAGCTCCATATTTTAATTGTATATCTTCTTCTGGATAGGTTTCGTCAAAGCCATCAAGTGTGAAACCAGATTCAACCAGTTTATTGATGTACTCTGATAACGGTCTGTGATGGTACGGCACTCCACTAATCGTATTTTTTGAATCTTTAGTGATGGTAAATGACACGTTCTTGGTCATTGAGGTCATATAATTATATTCATCTCCGAAAAATCCCTTATATTCATTATAAAAACAGGGGTGAGGGATTGAAAAAATGAAATGGCCAGTGGCTTTCAGGTGCCGCCCGACTGATTCAAAAAACTCATTAAGGTCATCAACAACGTGTGCAACAAGATGGGAGAAAGCAGCCTCATAAAGCTCGTTTTTCTCTAATTCGAGTGAAGTACAATTCAATAATCTAACATCGGTTAAAGACAAGACGTCTTTTGCAACCCCATACATTCCAGCAGAAGGCTCTATTGCTGTAACAGAAAACCCTAATTCAGATAACTCTTTGGAAATATGACCAGTTCCAGCGCCTACTTCCAGAACATTGCTAGGTAAAAGGCTCTTAATTCGACTAACTAAAAGCGGCTTAAAAACCTCGTTGAATGTTAAGTCTGTACCTGATTCAATTTGCTCTCGACGTATTTGCGCCGAATTGCACCACCTATGCGGCATTAGTCAACTCCTTGGATTTTCTAATGATGTCCTTCGCCATCGCAATTATTTGAGGACCAGAATTGTTGTCAAAGATTGTGATCTCGTGGTCAGGGTGAACTCCACGAGCAATGGCGAGCTTTTCAGCGCCGCTGCGATCTCCATTTACTAAGGTAAATCTAGCTTCAGGTGATACATTTTCTCTTGTGACAATAAAAGATGCGCCATTCAACCTCTCTCTAAGTACCTCTGGAACTTCATTTGGAGTGATAATTTCAATGCGAGTGCCTTTTTCAATTTTTGATTGAAGAATTGATATAAGTTTGTCGTCACCTGCCAACCATGACACCCGGTTACTCACAACAGTTGCACTAGTGCCCGTAGAAATAAAACTCTCCATAAACTTGAGAGTGTCTTTTGGCTCCTTATCGGTTTGTGTATCTGGAAGATGTTTCAAACCTTTTTTTGCGAGCATAAGGATTACCGCGACCACCTCTATAATCACAGACCCTATTAGCCA
Source organism: Vibrio sp. NTOU-M3 (assembly GCF_040869035.1). NCBI lineage: Bacteria > Pseudomonadati > Pseudomonadota > Gammaproteobacteria > Vibrionales > Vibrionaceae > Vibrio > Vibrio sp. NTOU-M3. Next base: position 1,530,695 of record NZ_CP162101.1, on the reverse strand, counting down.
CTCCAAGTGGGGGAGTCCTTTCGCTTCCGAGAAAAACCAAACATAGCCAATACCTGCTAACGTCATAGCAGCCGTTAGACCAGTAATACATAGAAAAAGGTAAAGTGTATGTTTTACAAGTTTTTGCATTTTATTCCTTTAATGATGCTGATACTCAGGATTATGTGAGCTCTAATGCCCAGTTAAGGTGTGAGCAGCACAATACCGAAGCCGCCGCACACCACCTTAAACACTAAATCCAACGCATAGCAAAAATGCCATGCATTGCGAATCACTCTTAAACAATTTGTTAGAGTTCTTTTTCCACAATTTCTTCGGTGTTTTTGACACCGAATGGTATATGAACTGACGGAGCAACAGTGCTAGTTGAGCTCAAATGACCAGACTGGTCATCAAAGAAAATATGAGGTTTGAGAACACCCAAAATCAAACCTTTATCTACACCACCTAAGAAGAATGCATCATTTGTCATTACACCCCATTCTTTCAGTGTATTTAAAGCTCTCTCATGTGAAGGGGCATTCCTTGCTGTAACAATTGAAACTCTTAGTCGATTTCGATAATCAGGTTCAGATTGCTTTTTCTTCTCTTCAATTTTTTGAATTGCTGAAACTTTAACTAAAAACTCTTTAAGTGGACCAGGATTATGAGGCTGTAATACGTTCTTGGTTTCATGCTCATGAAACTGACTTAGGTCGTTGGTGTTGTGCATGACAGATTCTGATTCATCGTCAGCAAGAACACCGTCAAAGTCGAATGCAATTCGCAAGTCATCATCATCTTCATCGATAATCGTCGATTTCATTACATGACCAGCCGGATAACCTAATCTTATGGCTTCTTTTACATCAGACGAATTGCCTGACAAAAACAAAGAAATACTCAATGCTGGAATGTAGTCATATGGAGATTTACCTTGCATAAAAATCGCACGCGAAATAGGTAAGTTATGATGCTTGATCGATTTCATAACACGAAGCCCTGTATCTGGGTCATTTCGTGACAATAATACAACTTCTACTAGTGGGTCTGATTCCGGCTTATCACTCAGATCATTTAGAGAAAGTAGGCGCTTCACAAACGAAAATGATACCCCTTTGTCTAAAGGATTATCAATGTTCTCCGACTGGTACTTACGATATTCCTCTTCACCTTTAGTGCGAAAAACTGTATCGGATTCAGTTAAATCGAACATTGCACTTGAAGCAACGCCAATTACTAACCTTTTACCCAATTCATAGGGCATATATACACTCCAAAATTTTAATGATGAATTACTGAGAACTCTAACGCCGCATTAAGGTGTGAGTGGCGCTTGGCTATACTTGAGCGAAGCGAAACGGCCAAGCGTTGGGAATCACATCTTAAATGTTTGTTAGTAGCACAGCACACTGAATTACATAGAGTCACTCTCGTCATCTTGAGTATCCCAAAGGCTCCTCGTTGGGGATGTTTGAACTACCCAATTCGATGACTTCTTGGTGTTACGTCTCCAAGGGTCAATATCAGCGTTACGGCTATTCGCATTGACTTGGTGAAGTATTTCTTTTTGGCTAGCCTGCAGCTGATGCATCATAGATGTAAGCTCTGAAATTTGTAATTCATGCAATTTTTCAGTTCTATCTTCTTCACTTAACTCAACTTGAGACAACTGAGCAGGTGAAGTCAGCTCCATCAGACGAATAAGCGAATTAATTTCTGCCTTATCATCTCGTTTTGAGTAGGTTTCTTTCAATGTATCAGCCAACCTTGTAACTGCGGAGTTTACATCTCTATATTTCATACCACGCTTATAATCGACATATCTTAAACTAGAGACATCGAATGGTGCGCTAGTTTCGTCATCAATCATTAAAACCGTCGGCTTATCAAATGCTTGCCTAACCCCCAATTCATAGAAAACATTAGGGTTCTTAGCACTCATATCGCAGATTGCAATATCAGACTCAATAACTTTACGCAATATATCTAGCTGAATCAGATTAGTATTTGTCGTTTCATCTGCTCGGACAGGAACCATTCCTGCCAGATCTATAGCAGGCTTAATGATATCTTCATAAACTTGAGTAAAATGGTCTGAGTCATAACCTTGCTGAGCCGAAATAGGCATAATCACAAAACATTTTACTGGTTCTTCTTTCTTTTTTACTGGCTCTTTAGCCATCATGTCTTCCTTATTATCAACTAACAATATATTAAGAAGTACTACTAACAATTGTTATGCGACTTAAAGTCATTTTTCCTACGCGCTTGGGAAGTACGTTATACAATGTATGTTTTTGTGGTATGTCGTTCCGGATAATAAACTAAATCATTAAAAGTAATCAAGAATTTATGGTTATTTCGTTTATCTTGCATGATAAGGAATTAGCTGATGATAGGAGACTATGCTCAAGTTTAAACTTGCACTGATTGTTGTTCAGGTTCGAATAAAACATGACGTATATGCTCAGGATCATAAGTCCTTTGCGATTGAAAACGAACCAGCCGATGGTGTTTAGATAGAACATCATTGACGTATGCATCTCGTTTTTTTCTGCTTTCCCAGTTGTGGGTTCTGTCGTCTAATTCAATAACAGCAACGATTCTTGTGTCGCTGTCTGTAATCACAAAGTCCATACGTTTAGCCCACGTTCTAGAGTTGTGTTTTCTATCTACAGGCTGAACTAATGCCATCAAAGATACTTGGCAATGAATGCAATAATCCGCTGGAACAGCTTGTTTTAGCGCTGCATGGAAACGCCTTTCATTATTTGTTGTAAGATACTCAGAACGTTTATGAGCAGGGGATAGTGGTTCTGTTTGTAGGGGAATTGGAATAGGCTCGACTTGTTTTGAACGTTTAGCCGCTAAGCTACTACGTTCATAAAATGTTTCGCTGTATTTTGTAACTACTTTTAAATTTGGTGGCTGTTTCGGTCTGCAATCACTTTTCGTACTTAGTTTTGAATAGATGAAGTAGATACAACCAAAAATGATCAATAACTCAAACATTTACGATACCAGCCAATAAACTTATGTTTAGATTATCAGCGCGATTGCATAGGAACAAAGTTTGCCCATGTTTTTGTTATATAAATCGCAAATGTCTTTAGTCAAGAAATGCTATCGGGATAGGAGCTAACTTTGACTTGATTTGCAACCAAGCTTTTAGCTCGACTTAAAGTCGATAAAAGGAGGCTGACTCCCCAGCACAAACCAAGAAAGTACATTACCCAAATACCAGTTATCAGATACACTGTGCGTTCTGTCTGAGCATTACTGATAATTAGATACCAGATACCTGTTATGATGCAGAGTAGTGCTAGACTGAAAATAACTACTTTTAAGAACTCTATCGTTTCCTTTTTTACTGTCGAGACACGTTCCGTAAGTGTGAATCCTCCCTTTTGTAAATCCAGTTTACAGTAACGCCCAGCTACCGCGCCGTATCTTTCTAAATTTAGAAATGCCCCTGGTTCACTCATAAACCAAAGCACTTCGTCCTTAGTCAAAGGGCGTGGTGTTATACTACTCAATATTACAAGAATCTCTGCGTAGTTTGAGTCGATATCGACAGCTAGTTCCTTTACCTTGCTATATCTGTCATGAAGATTAACTGCTTTCTCATATCGGATGTTTTTGATTTTATGAAAGATGAGTAGTGAACCAACAAGGTTTATAAACACACCTATAATGAGGGCAAACTCGGAGAGTGTTAAGTTAAATATCATTTAATAACAACTGGTTAGGAATAGACCCTTCCATTGTAATTCAGTATCAACTAAAAGCGCTTTTGCGAGGTTGATAAGTTTAAATAGCTCGCAAATGATAATGTCTATATCTGTATATCCAAGCAGTGTCCGAAGACTATGCTCTCATTTAAAGAAGTGTTGTCTTAATTACAATGCGCAGTTCTTTGTCGACACGTTCATTTCGTTCAGATCGGAAGAGCGCTCCAAGCCAAGGTATGTCTTTTAAAACTGGAACTCCAGAAATGCGCTTTCGCTCATCTCTCGATATCAGACCACCAAGCATAATAGTTTGACCATCTTTCACGGATACGACTGTTTGAAGAGTTCGTTTGTTAGTAATGATATCTGCCGCTATTGAAGAGTTGGTAACGGCTTGAGATTCCTGATTGATTTTCAGAACTTTTTCATCGCCGATGACATGAGGTGTCACTTCAAGTGAAACACCAACATCTTGCCGTTGAATTTGTTGCACAGAGTTACCGCCGTCTGTGATTTCTTTAGAAACTAAAAAGGGCACGTTTTGGCCAACAGTGACATAACCACGTTCTCTATCCATAACTAAGATGTTTGGCCGCGAGAGTAATTCGGTGTTATTACTGGGGTGTCACGCTGACCGATATGATAATCCACAAGTGAAAGCGATGTGGAACAGTATTGCAAAGCAAAAAAGTTTAACGGGCAAGGCTTACAAAGAGTTTCAGCGCTTTGTGGAGGTTTGGCTTTGTGGATTGGCAGCCCTAATGAATCTATAGCTAAATGCGCATTATTCATTTTTATGTGAAATGCTGTATATATAAGTTTACGCAATGAGATGGTGTATTAGTTATTATTAAACTACCATTTTAGAGCTCGTAAAATGCAGAATTATAAGCGTTTTCTTATTAATCCTCAGATCCTTTCCAAAAAACACGATTTTCGGTCTTTAATCAGATATGAGACCGAGATCACATGAAAAAACACATTAAAGAAGAACTACTTAACTTTGGCTTATACGCAAATCAGGTCAATGATCTTTTGCTATGGCACTTTGATAGCACTAAAGAAGCTGCAATTTATTTTGGTGTTACCCCCCAAACAATTAGAAACTGGCGCAAGTCTGGCAGTTGGCCATTATCTGTTATCAGGTTGCTTTTGATAATACACCGAGGTTACTTACCAGTAAGTAAAGCTTGGAGAGGTTTCAAGATCAGAGGGGATAAACTATACACACCTGGTGGTCGTGAATTATCAGCCTATGATCTTATGGAGCTAGATATAAAGATCAGCCTTGGTCAGTCACAAAATATCATTGAGTTTAGAAGAAAAAAAAAGAAACTGATTAGATCAAAAAAGCAGGGCGCTAAGCGTCCTGCTCAAGCTCCTTGATAGAAATAAACTCTGAAAACTCTACCTGCATTCATGAAACGAAGCTTGTTATTAATCGTCTAAATCGATTAATATCTGAAAATCGATTCTTTTTATCGATTTAAACAATCCAACGTCGTGAGACAGAGGTAGAGAAAATGAAAACACTATCAATAGACGAATGTAATCGAGATCTTGCTGCACTTGATGCAGCTGACAAACTTACTCACTCAATGCGATCTGAAGTCGAGCGTTTCAAAGAAATGGACTCACAAGAGCTGCTTAAGAAGGCAAGCAGCATCTTTTTCAGTGGCAACTTTTCCCTAGAAGCTCTAGGTCTTCCTGCTAATCTTTTTGAACAGCTTGAACAATTAGAAAAACTGAACAGCGTGGCCAGAGCTAAGCTACGTGCTCGAGTTATTGCAGATCAACATGCGCTTTCAGAAATAGAAAATGCGCAGATTGTAGAGGGTGGCCATGTCTAACCGTTATCCTAATCCCGTTCGTGGCGCCATCTCTTGTCCAGTTTGTTCTTCAGCCTCGACGGTTCACCAAGTTGGTGAAGGTCAATTACTTGCGACAGGTGAACCGACAAAAAATGCACGGAATCTCGGTTTGTTTTATTACCGTTGTACTGAATGTGGAAACAGTTCAATTAGCAAGAAGGTGAACGATTGGATCATTGAGAACAAGGTAGATAGTACGGACTTGTTAAAGCGAAATGAGCAAGATGCGAATTTGAATCAAGATATTGGGTCTGTACTTACCGAAAATGAAGATGAGTTAACCGTTGAGAAAAAAACTAGCCAAACCAATAACGACAAGGTTCAAAGCACTAATTCAACGGTTAGAGAAAATCGTGGTTCGTTGATGAATTACCTGTTTATCACGTTGGGTGTGTTTTTGTTGCTAATTTGGGTACTTCGTGAACTCAAGCCAATAGCAAAAAACAAGTTAACCGAAGACTCAAACGGAGAGCTGCAACATGGATGAAGTAGCAAATGAATCATGGCTTTCAGAATCGACTAATGAAGATTGGGGAGACTTTAATGCAGCTATTGAAGCGTTAGAACTGGATGAAACTAGCGTTAATGTAACGGATAGCGATAACAATCAACAGTCAGAAACAGAACAAGATCGAGATGAAGCTGTTGCCGGCTTTCTTGAAATGGCTTTTGTACTAACTGAACAGGCTACTTGTGCAATCTCAGGCGTTGAATTTACTTTTGATGAAAAAGGAAAACAGAAAGTAATTGAGGCTGCTCAACCGGTGTTAAGCAAACATGGTAGCAGTATGATGAGTGTTTTTGGCCAGTATATAGAAGAGGCCACTTTGTTAATGGCAATCGTAGCTCTGGTTTATTCATCTCGTATGACCATCCTCTCTTTAAAAACGGAGAGCTTGAATGAAAAAGCTGAAGTCTCTTCCGTTACCTAATCCAATTAACTCAAACGCTTCCCTTAATGCCAGGCATACCATTTATCTTTCCGGTACTGGTGGGGGAAAAACCTCTGCAGTTTTTCATTTAGGTATACTACCGAAGGCTGCGCAGTGTGTAATATTTGATCCTTACAGCGGTTACGCAAACAAGAAACTCAAAGGGCAATATGTGCATGGTACATCTTCCCGAGTTGAGTTCGTGAAATTGCTTTTTGCCGCAAGGAAAAGAGGTAAACCATTCAAACTTGCGTATGTGCCTTCAAAAGGGGCATGCAGTGGAGAACTCGAATTTTTTTGCTCTGTTGTGTGGTCGATGGGGAACGGAAACGCACCAGAGTTACACTGTGTAATTGAAGAACTTGCTTCGTGTGTGGAAACCTCAGGGAAACTAAAAGGTAAAGCTGGCGAACTATTACGTGGTGGTCGTCAGTTTGGCCTTGTTGTTCATACCTTATTCCAGAAAGCACAAGAAGTTCCAAAGACAGTAACTGATCAATCAGATACATGGTGGATTGGTAAATTGAACTCAACACGAGATGTTAACTGGGTAGCGAGAGAACGCGAGGTTGAACCAGCACCATTAGCAGCGTTGATCAGTGCTAAACAAAATAAAGAACGCATTGGAAAACCAATTGCAGAGTATTTATTGATAACTGACATTGGGCAGGCTGAGAAGGGCGCATTTAACTGCAAAACTGGTGTGAAGGTTGCGCTTAATTACAGATAAAAATGACCCGCTCAAATGATTGAGCGGGCTTAACGCTTACTATAAGCAAAGGTTGTGGATGCTAGTAAGCGAACAGCAAGCTTTGGGTCATTGTCCCCCGACAACAGAAAAAACATATCAAATATCATCTGATTCTTTTAGTAGAGATTTTCCGAAGGCTTCATTGTTATTTAATAATCCTCGAGTAACTCGCACTTAATCCTTAATAACTGTACGGTTAACATTGTAAAGTGTTGATTGGGTGTTCTTTTTGCTGTTTAAGAAATGTTTATCTAAAAAACTTTTTAAATCGCTGCACTTCCCTTAAGCCTAAAGTATTAACGGAGGTTTTCAGTTAAAATCATTACAAAGAGAGTGGTTATATCTCATTTCAGCTTTCATAATGATACTTTGTCTTGAATGAACTTAGTTGCAGTGCTATTGAGTAGACCTAAAGTTCAAAAGTAAGGGAAAGCAATGGTCAAGAGTGAATATTTAAGGTTTATTCAAACTCTAAATGTTAAAGATGTGTCACCAAATGTACGTAAGATAGCTAATCTTGTTCTTAAGCACTTTGATGAGATTCTTTTGTTGGGTACTGCACATGGCAAGCGAGTAAAAAGAGTTGCGGATATAGCGTCAGCTAAATGGAGCGAGCTATCGGATGTCATTATAGATACGGCTAATGACCCTGATAATATTGAATCAACTATACAACAGTTAAAATCTATTAAGATTGGGCCATTTCGCGGTTTTTCTAAAGAAGAGAATCTAGACCTATGCAGCTTACTTGTACTGATTTATGGGCCCAATGGTACGGGTAAATCTAGCTTTTGTGAGGCTCTGGAATATGGCCTGTTAGGTAATGTAGCGGAAGCTGAAACTAAGCGTTTCAGACAACAAGCTGATTACCTAAAGAATGCTTATACTAATACTTTTGTTCCTCCTCAAATTATTGGTGTCGACAATCTAGGTAATGATATTCCGGTGATAGCCAATGAGTCCTTATACCGTTTCTGCTTTGTTGAGAAGAATCGAATCGATAGTTTTTCTCGCATAGCTGCACAGGCACCGGCTAAACAAACTGAGTTAATTTCAACACTTTTCGGTTTAGAAGCATTCAATTCATTTGCAAAAAATTTCTCATCTGAAATAGACGGTAAATATATTGATTTATCAGGAGTAAAAGCCAGTCAACTGGCCATCAAAAAACAATCGCTTGTCGGTTCTCAACAACAACTCAAAGATAACAATGAAGCCTTAACGCGTCTTGATAGTGAAGAGTATGCTCTAGCGCAACAATATAGTCCGGGCTATACCTTCGAACAAATGGTAATCGAGCTGAATGGTAATGATCAGAGTTCTGGAGCAATAAAAAAACTTGAAATAGAGCTTCAAGCCCCTGCAAAGACGCAAAGTAAGCTTACTCATACAAAGCTCATGGCTCTTCAAACAACTGTTAACACAAAGTTATCAGAACTCGATTTAAAGGAGAAAGAGCTTACGAATGCTAGTCATCAAATATCCTTTAAGCAGCTATACGAAGCGGTAACACAGTTACAAATAAATAGTCCCGAGCAATGCCCTGCTTGTAAAACACCTCTAACTCATACTGTTGTGAATCCATACACTAATGCAAGTGAGGAATTAAGAAACTTGCAGTATCTAGCTAACTTACAAACAAGTGTTCTGCAGTTAAATCAACAAATAACCCAATCATTGATGGATATTTCTCAGATTGTAGATCAAACATGCTCGCGACTTTCACAAAACCCACTTGATAGCTTTAAAGTTAAATCATCAGTGTTGGTGACAATTGACTGGTTAAAGTCAATGTATCAGCCTTTACCTGATGGTTTTACCGCTTGGCAGCATTTAGAAGCGCAAGTACAACAACTAGAACGTGAAGATGTTTTAATTACTGAAGCGAATCAACAAAGAGAGAAGAAGCAGCAAGAATTAGCTAAGTTACGTGACTTTGCTCATCAAATTACAGTATTACAAACTCGACGCCAAACAACTAATTTAGCAATTAATAAAGCAAATGAAACGATCACTAATTTTAGTAATGAAAATGAAGCATTAATTGCTTGTGTTGAAGCCGAAAAAGAAGTTGTGCAACGAAATCACATTATTGCTAATGCATATTCGACCTTCGTACAAAAACTAATTGCTTACAAAAATGAATTACCCTTAAAACTAGTAGCAGATTTGAGCGAGAAGGTTACAGAACTATACAATGCGTTTAATTGTTACGATGCTCCTAGTGAGCAACTCGCTGCCGTTCAATTGCCCCTGGGTCAAAGTCAACGATTGAGGATTTCGTACCAATCAGACCCTAAAAAGTTTTTTGATGCATTGCATGTACTTAGTGAGGGGCATATACGTTGTATTGGTTTGGCAATATTACTTGCTAAAAACATTAATACCAAAAGCCCTCTACTAATTTTTGATGACCCAGTAAATGCGATTGATGATGAGCACAGAAAGGCCATTAGAGAAGCCTTGTTTAAGAGTGAATTGTTTAAAAGTAAACAAGTTATCTTGGCATGTCATGGGGAGGAATTCTTTAAAGACACTCATCAAACAATAGGCAAACAAGCTGCTAAAAATTCTGAATCGTACGTTTTTAAACCACAAAAAGGGGAGAAACACATCCAAGTATGCTCTCTTACACGACCTAAAAACTATGTATTAGCAGCTACGGAGTTATACGAGAACGCTGAGTATCGAGATGCCTTGATGTCGTCTCGTCGTGCTTTAGAACACTTGTGTGACAAAGCTTGGTTCCATTACGCGAAGCATTGTGACATTACTGATAAGCCTATAAGTGTTTCACGACGTAATCCTCAAGCTCCGTGGGATTTAAGGGCTTTGGCAGATAACCTTCGTTCAAAAATAAAAAAATCAAAAGCAGAAATTCCAAGGAAAAACGAGATAGTGAATGCTTTGGATATATTGCTTGGCGTTGGTGGGCAAGACCCTCATTGGGTCTATTTGAATAAAGGAACGCATGAAGAAGAGGATCGTGTTGAGTTTGAGCATGCAACGGTTGAAATAATTGTTTCATCACTAAGTGAGCTCGAGCAAGCTTTGGATTAATTGTTAGAGAAAAAATAGAGCTCCTGGTTCGATAAGCCGGCGGTATGTTCAGTATTGGCTGAGTAGCTCGTGTTTTCATTTGCCCACAACCTATAGGTTATCGATTTAACCTATAGGTTTCCTCTTCTTCACTTCCACACTCCCTTAAGTTTTAGTGTACTGGCTTTCAACGGGCAATGTTGCCCTTCATTAACCAACGTCGTGAGACAGGGGATTTATGAAAGACAAACACAAAACCATGCTCCTAACGGTATTAGCAACGCTGATTATCATTGCGTTGATTAATAACGTCTCAATGCTTGAAGCGTTAAAAGAGCAAATCAACGGCAAATCAGGTTGGTTCTAAGGGGCGCCTATGTCAGTAAAACCTATCAAATTAAATTCGATGGTCGGTGCTGCATGGGGGCAAAAGGGTACTTTGGTGATCCCAAATGGCCCGACTTACCATGAGCTAGTACTTGAAACCAATGCAAGCGCTTCAGATATTGAGCGACTTTCTATTACATTAAACGCAGAAGAAATCTATGTGTTAACTGGCAGTGAGCTATTAATGCTCGAGCGCTATAAACGCCGTGAACATACTTCTGGCCATTTCGTTATCCCGTTTAGCGACATCGTTGCACGTACGAAAAATGGAGTTCGCTACACTGGGTTGGTTACCGAAAAAGGTGACAATCTCCACTTAGATATTCAGTTTGCATCAAAAACTGCCGATTCAGTAGACGCTTTATCGATTCAGGTTCATGCCTGGGTAAGTAATGCTCAAGCGTATCGTGTTGTTGTTCCAATGGTGAAGCGTGAAACCATGGCTGCGAATGCACAAGGCGTAAACGAGTTTACTAACTTGGTATCGAGCCCTTTGATTGCTATTCGTCGTATGCACTTCATGCACGCCAATATTGATAAGCTCGAAATCTCCCGGGACTTTGTCAAAGAGTATGAAGCAACTAAGTTCATCAGCGAAGCTAATGCAAAACGAAATGAACGAACGCCGCAAGCCGGTTATTTTCACTTTGATCCAATAGTGCGTGGCTTCTCAGTTGATGAGTTGTTCCCAACTCAACATATCTCAGAGCTTAAATTTTCTGTCAGTACGTCAGACGTTGCTGGTTCGATCCCTATCTTAGTGGAATCGGTCAAAGTCGTTCGTCCTGAAGTTCTGCAGAAATAATCGGGTGGGGGTGCTATGGACTTTTTAGACGACTTGTTGAACTTCGGAGCCGGTGCGCTCGATAGCGTTGGTGAACATGCTGATTGGTTATTTGGCAATAACAACCAAACCTCGAATCCGAACGTGACGCAACAACCGGAGCACCCTGTTGTAGACAATAACGGCAACACGGTGACAACGCCACAAGGGCAAGCACAATCAACTGATAACACGTTGTTGTTTATGGTTGGTGGCGGGTTCTTACTGGTGATTATCATCCTGTTGCTGTTTATGGCCAGCAACAAGGGGTAACTCATGCCGTTACTTTTGGTGGGTCTTGGTGGGTTGGGGCTGGGGAGTGTCTTCGGTTTCGGCCTTTCTAAAGGCTTAAATAAAATAGCTCTGGTTATGCTGCTGATGCTTGTTGCGTACGCTGCATATAAAAATGGGTGGGTTTAGATGTTAGGTAGCTTAACTTCTCTAACTGGCGGCGGTGGTTTAAGTGGGGGTGATGCAGGTCCGGCGCAGTCGGGCATTACCTCAAATACTACTAACAACAGCGGCTTTAATGGTGGCTCGATTAGCCTAGGCAGCAACAACGGTTTGCCTTGGTGGGCAATTGCTTTGATTGCGCTGTTAGCGCTCTATGTTTTCACTAAAAAGTAATCTGGTTGGTGCGCGTTGGGAGGATGCCAAGCCGAGGCTAAGTAAAGCCCTTGGTGATTACCTCGAACAAGCACAAATCGAAGTACTAGCAGGACGTGAAGCGGTTTATCGGGTGGACGATACCTACATGTTACTGCGGGGTGAGGTTTTAAAAAGTGGAGCGCGTGAGTTAGTCGTTGTGGCGTTAGCCGGCGACATGGCCAAGGGCACGTTGAGCTCAATTGGCCATGCTAAGTTAAACGGTTTTGATTCGATACGTGCTCATTTTTCCAAACGTAGCGCACTTCGTTATATCGAGCGCCGCCTCAAGCTCCCAGTTCGGGAAATTGATACTCGACCCAATGAGCATGTGTTGCAAATAAGGTTTCAAGATATGGGTGGCTCTAGTAGTTCACAAAGTAGTAACCAGAACATTACTCAAACCACAAACACAAGCGGTAGCGCTGCTGCAGGTGGTGACAACCTCGGCATTATGGTGTCTGGGGTTAATAACTCAGACATTAACTTGTCAATGACTGATCATGGTGCGTTAGCGGTTGCCGGCAATATGGCTGATGAAGCGTTTAACCTTGGTGCACTTGCTCTCGATGCCAATGAAAAGGTAGTGAATGATTCGCTTGAGTTCGCATCCGATACGGTTGAGGAAGCATTCAGTTTTGGCAGTGATGCACTGGAAGAAAATAGTTCAGTAAGTCAGTACGCCATCGATGCAATTAAATCTATGGCGGGACAACAAAGTGAGAGTACCAAAGCGGCCATTGCAATGGCTAACTCGGCCAAAGCAAGGGAGCAAACCGGTGAGAATGAAAGCAATAACGCATTGCTGAAAAACCTCTCTCTAATTGCCGGCATTGTCGGCACCATCATTACCATTGCTTACTTAATTGCGGAGCGAAAATAGATGAAAACAACGATCGATATCTTACCTGCAGGCTCTAAGTCATTTAATGCTGGTCAGGCAGGGAAATTCTTTATCTTACGTGAAGCAAGCCAAAGCATTATTTTGCGTGGTGATAAGCTTCGTCCCGTAGAACTCGAGCGCGGTGATGTTGTTGATGTCTCTCAGTTTGATGAACTGGAAATCTATAACCACAACAAAACCAGTGTTCATGTTGAGTATCAGGTTGCGGATGTGGAAGTAAGAATTCGAACGGCATCAACAGCAATCAATGGTGCGTTGAACATCAATGAAGTTCAATCACCGATCACCATTGATCGTATTCAAGAGCCACTTGATATTGCGGTCAGTATCCCTGATGTGCAAGTTAATATTCCTGACGTGAAAGCGACCTTACCAGGGGAGGTAACTATTGGAAACTTCCCTTCAAAACAGAGGGTCGAGTTAGCAAACGCAAAAACTCAATCTCTGGGTATGTTTTCGTTCACAACGGATAAATTAACACAAACCATTACCGCGAAGACGGCGAGAAAAATGCTGATCTTCCAAGCACCAAAAACGAATCAAGGTGACGTACTGCTAGGTGGTTTCTTTAATCTTCCTGCCGGTGGTGTTGTTGGGTTTGAAGCTAGCAATGCTTTCTCAATTAAAGGTATAAATGGTGACAGTGTCACTGTGGGTGAGGTGATGTTATGAGTTTCCTCTATGTACCGCCGGTTCCAAAGCAAACGGATCCTGTAAAGGCCAAACCTGCGTTAGCGGAACCAGAACATGAGTATGTTTTGTGTTCTGGGCGCAGTATTGGTGACTCTTACATCAACAAAGAAGCCCATGCAGTTCAGGCAATAATTCATTGTACTCCTGAAGAGTTCGGTTCTGAACTTCAGCTTTGTCTCTACCAGTATGTAGAGGACGAACTTGGCGCTTCAATGATAGCGACACCGATTGATATTAAGGTGCCGTCTGCATGGGAACAAACCATCACGTTAACCGGTTTAATCCCTCCTGGTGCTGAATACATCATTCAAGGGAGTCCAGATAATTTTACCAAAGTAGTGTGGTACGAGCTTAAATCGGTGGCTACATGAAATGGGTAGTTTTAACGCTGACTTTACTGCTTTGTAGCGTGTTTTGGTTTCTATCTAGAAATCGTTCAATCACATCAAATCTTAACGGAGACGGTGGAATGACAACGACGTTTACACCACAAACAAAGCCTAAAACAGACAACAATTTTAAATTTGGTAGCCGAAGCCGTAAGAACTTGGCCACAGTTCATCGAGATTTACAAGCTGTGGCCAAAAGGGCTTTGGAACTCACCCCGTTTGATTTTGGAGTCACTCATGGCTTCAGAACAGCACAAGAGCAGAACGCTCTTTTTCAACAAAACACACCTGATAAATGGGTGACTGATAAAGACGGTTATATCCGTAAAAGTCGCCACCAAAGCGGTAACGCTATCGATATTCTGGTGTACGACGAGCAAGGTAAACATACCTGGTCTTGGAGTTATTACGAGCGCGTAAGCTGGGCTTTCAAACAGGCATCAAGAGAGTTAAATATTCCGATTGTTTGGGGTGGAGATTGGTCAGGTAAAAAGAAAGACGGTGTTCATATTGAATTAAGCAAAGAGGTTTATACATGATCCATTTAAAACAACCTTCCACTAAACGTGGCTTGTTATTACTGCTGTCATCCATCGCGGCCGTATTTGGCTATGGTGATTTGTTTAGTGCTGACATAACAGAGCAGGGCGTTGAGATCGGTGGCGCTATTGCAAACGCAGCCGGTGTTATTGTTCCCGCGGCTATTGGCCTATATGAGACGGTGCGTAATGAATTCAGCGAACAATCACGCAACTGGTAAATCTGAAGCTAAGAATACTGCATTGATACCTGTTGTGACATCTGCAGTGATCACCGGCTTGGTTTCGGGAGTAGTGACTGTCAGCACTCTAAGTACCGATGTGGATTGGATGAAAAATGAGTTAAACGACTTAAACGGTCGAGTACTCCACATTGAACGAGAAGGTAAATATGGCAAAAGTAGGACTGAAAAAAAACGGACGACTCAAAAAGGGTTACAAGTTTAAAAAGGGTGGAAAAGTTGTAAAGGTCTCCACAACTAAACGCAAAACCCGACGCAAACGCAAGTAATGACAAACCGCTCAATATGGGCGGTTTTGTTTTAGCTAATACAGGCAATTTAATTAAATATAAACCCCGTTAACACTCAGCTTTTTATGATGGAAATTGGATTGGATCATTTAAGTGGTGGTAAACAATGAAAAAGATAATTCTTAGTGCGATTTCATTAGTAGTTTTAGCGGGTTGTGGCGGTGGAGATGGTGGAGAAAGCGCACCTTCTAGTTATCAAAAGGACGGCCTTTACTTCAATGAAGCGAGCTTAGCCGTTATGTTGATTGATACGGAACTCAGTCAAAATAGTATGTTGGTTGGAGACTACTCAACAAACTCTTTCTACTTTAACGACACTCACACTACTCAGGGAAACACGATCACAACGACGGGACTGTCCTATGTAGATAATGCTGTGTATGCCTACGATAGTCAGTTGAATACCACCATAACGATCTCTGAATCTGGTGCCGATATTTCAGCGGTGGTCAATGGGCAAAACATGATGTACTCGTTCGATAGAACAAGTAGCAGCTTACCGGTAACAGAGTTTGTTGGTACTCATACGAATCCAAATGACGGTTCAACCTGGACGATTAATAGCGACGGGTCGTTTTCAGTAAATGGGATTTGTACCATCAGCGGCGTTTTGACACGTAAAGACGAGTATTACACTGCATCAAATGTTGAAGCCTCCGGTTGTGCTAATCCGGCTTTTAATGGTACTGACTATTACGCAAGGCTTGTAACGGTGAAGCATCAAGACCATCATCATCTGATGGCGGCGATGTCTAATACAAACAACTTCATTTGGGGCAGCGCTCCGTTTTAAATTCAGGGTTGTTTAGCCCATAAGGACAAAGCCATATCATCATGATGTGGCTTTTTTATTGCGTAAAAATCTTCCCCTTGCTTGCTAAGCCATCGCGAAGCGATAAAAACGGCCTCGGCAATAACTGCAATCAATGAAGCCATTCGATTGTATTGGAGTGTATCGTTAAAGGGCCCGTTAAATCGCCTTGATGAATAAATGGGGTCTCTGTAGTTACCAGCGATTTAATGGGAGGTACCCTTATCTTTATCCCCGAGTTTCGAGGGGTAAAGATATAAGGTTATTAATTTCATTAATATCATCTGTTCTAGTCGAAGACTAAGCCGGCCAATTATTAGGGGCGACAAATAGTAGTGTTAACTAGGAGTAGTTTAGAGGACGTACTAACAAGCTTATTCACAAAATCTTAGGAAACTGGGCAATATTTGATTGGTTAATTACTGTTGCTTTGATACGAAGTAAAAATAGACGCGTGCACACGATGCTATATGTATAACAAAGTCGTCTTTTTCGTACTTATACAACCTCAAAAGCCCCAATTAAGGGGCATTACAAGGGAAGGTTTTAAACAGGTATAGGGATGGGTTTTGCGAGGTTCTGTTTCGCTTCTTTGCGTCTACGGCGTAGCAAAGTGATAGGGGTTTGAATGTATTTAATCGGTCGCTCTAAACGGCGTGAAAGCAGCTTGAGCCAGTCTTTGGCGGCTGCTTTGGCTTCTTGGTATTGTTCAAAAATACCCAAGTCTTTGAAGTAGGTGTCTGTAATCCTTTTTATTGACGCTAAGCCCCGCCATCTATCAAGATTGTCTTTACCTGTATAACGTTCTCGCGGTTGCTTTGAAGTAATCCAACCTTTGTTAAATGCAAACTTAGTGCATTGCTTAACACGCCATAAAGGAAGGTTGCATTCGTTAGCTATGAACTGCCAAGAACGCAGAGAAAAACCATGAACAGTGGCCACACCGATCTTATTAGAACGAAAGCACATTTCATTGACTAGAACAGTCATCACTTTAGCGATGTCCCGAACGAAGGATTTACGCACACCGCGACCGTTGCTAGTTAAGAATGCAGATGAGCTAGAAGGGCACTTAACGATCTTTTCCAAAACAGAACGATTTAAAGCCGCCAAAGGGCGATCTTTACGTTGTTTTCCTGTTAGGTGAATCGCGCTCATAGTTAATGTGTCGTTATCGGTTGATATTTGATTGTGTTAAATGGTTTTAAGCAATGTTGGCAACGCCAGTAAGCCTCATAACTTAAATCTTCTTCTTGCTCAGTTATTACATGGTCACATTGGCCAAACGTTTTACACGCTGGACAATAGCTTTCAGTAGTAAAAGCGACAAAATCACTTGAAGATAGACGTTCTGTTTTCATAAAAAGCCCTTAGTTAACGAAAACCAGGTTCTTTCTGTCCATATGACGGATCAAGTCGTGGTATTCGCTATAGACACTTTCGAGTTTTCGTTTGCATTGGGTGTAAGCTGATAATCGACTATGTTTATCTGTACTGCGTTTCATGCAACGTCGAATACGTGAGCCATCAGAGCTATATTCAGTCCACATAGCTCGATATGTCTCGATCCCATTCTCATACGTGACGATGGGTTCTAATGTACGGGGTAACTTGAGGAGAAGTTTTGGATCAGCAAGGAGACGCTTCCAGTGAACGCCCCAATGTGTAAAACCAAGTTGGTTGCGCAGTTTAAGTGCTTTGTTTAGCGCATGTTTCTCACCAATCAAGATAAAGCCTATTGTTCTATGTATATAGCCGCCTTGAGGTAACGGAACGTAAACCTTAAAAGCGGTCTTGCTTTTGCTGATGTAACTTACTGAATCCATATCTTTTCCTACGATGGTCAAACGAATCCTTTGGAATGCCCCCGAAGCGCTTGCAATCACTTTAGGGGGCCAGGTGTAGATTGGATTCGTTGAGCCTTACGGCTCGACGATCGAATTAAAGATCAAATCATGCATGGGTGTCTACTGGTTGAGCACCACTCAACACGTACATTATTCTTGTAATTGGAGGTAGAAAGCATGATAACTACACTGGATTTGCTTAACCAATTACGTGTTGAAAAACAATTACTTAGTGATAGGCATGTGGCGAGATATTTGGAAATAAACAACTCTACAGTTAATAAATGGCGTAACGGCGGTACAATGAGTGATGAAATGGCTTGTGAAGTTGCTGATATACTAGGATTAGATGTTGAATTTACAATGTTGGCTATAATCGCAGAGCGTTCAAAAAATGAAGGTGCGATTAACGCACTTAGACGTTTAGAAGAAAACCAAAAGATAGCCTGATAATCATAGGTGAAAAGTAAAGGTAACTTGTTGATTAAACGGTAAAAGCTACCTTTCTTTTTTATCTATCTCAGTGCGCATTATGTATATTATGTTAAATGTTGTATTTGAATCCAAAGAGCTCTATCGAAGATAACTCCTCTTCTCTTATTTGCTGCATGTGAATTGAACATAATGGATTTACCATAAAATACCTAATAATCAGTTTTATTATCTGACGATATAATCTGATTATTATTAGCCGAGTCACTTTTGTATTGGATGTAGTTGCTGTTCTTTTAAATCTTCCCGTGATCTCACTGGTAACTTGTGGAACTGCACGTAATTCATGTTTAGGTTTGCCTTCAAGCGAATGCATTATTGAAATTGGGTGGAATCTAGCTGAAATATAAGCGTCTGCTCTTTTTTGGTATGACAGCTTGCGTGGGTATGAGCTTAAAAATATTTCGTGTTATTGCGTGTATGGGATTATTTTGGACGGAGGAAGCTTTAAGAAAAGAAGTTGGAGCGTGCAGCGGGAATCGAACCCGCATCATCAGCTTGGAAGGCTGAGGTAATAGCCATTATACGATGCACGCTTCGCATCGGAACGAGAACCAATATGCCACATCTAGCTGAAAAGAAAAGTTATTTTTTACTGATTTCAGTCTGTTTGGTCAATCGGCAATCAAATTGCCTCAAACCTAGCCACATTTTGATCTCCTGCTTGTTTTATTACTTTTACTACAGCGCGATCTTTACCCAGCCGTTTAGCTGAGTACATCAGTTCATCGGCATCATTTAAGTCTATCGGACCCAAATAATTCTCATAATAAGCGCACCCTAAACTTACAGACATTTGTAAGTTGGGTTGATTTTCGAACTCGATGCCTCTGATCGTATGACAAATTCGATGTGCAAACATGGTGGCTTGGTTAAGGTTAGATTGCGTTATTGCAATCGCAAACTCCTCACCCCCTATCCTACCAAACAAATGTTCGCTTCTAGTGAGTGTTCTCACTGATTCGGCCACTCGTTGTATGACGACATCACCAACGCTATGACCGAACGTATCGTTAATAGACTTAAAATCATCAATATCAAATACGATTACAGTAATGCTTTGTTTGGTTGCGCATAAGTTTGCGAATTCGTTCATGAAGTGACGTCGATTACTTACCCCTGTGAGTGCATCTATCTCGGATAAATCACGCAGTTCTTTATTTGCATCTTCTAATTGTTTTGTTTTTGCTTTAACGGAAACTTTTAAGGTAAGGATATACACAACTAGAAGCGTTACGACTAAGAAGATGGCTAATGGGACGAGAAATTCGGGATAAACGGTTTGAATATACATCCACCGGTTTAAAACTCGGTTACGATCTTCTTCAGTTATTTTCCTCATTCCAACTCGCATTGCTTGCTGGAGTTCATGGTTACCTTGTTTAACCGCTGGTTTTAGCTTGCCTGAGTATAAGTGGCGGACACCAATGAAGCGGTTCGGGTTATCTGAAATATAGAAATAAAAGTTGGCAACCTGAACGTCAGCGACAAAAGCTTGAACATCACCGCCAAATGCTGCGTGCATCAATTTTTCATTATTGGAGTATGTAATCAGCTGAATATTAGGAAAATGCAGGCTGATAAACTCCTGCTCATAACCTCCATTTACTACGCCAACGGAATACTTGTGATCTCCTTTTAGAAAGGTACCAACATCCATTCCAACAAGCTTATGGTTAAAATAGAGTTGCGTATCTACCGAAATAATCGGTAAACCATAATCAAGAATCGCTTCTCGGTTTTCAGACCACAATAAACCTGCATGAATATCGGCTTTACCTGTCAGGATAGCATCAATCGCTTGTTGCCAGTCATCAAGTAATAGGAACTCGATGGCTACATTATTTTTTTCGCCATATTCACGCCAATAGTCAACCAAGATTCCAGTGGGTTTTCCTTCTTCATCAAGATATGAAAAAGGTTTCCATGACTTTGAATTTGTTACGACAATTGTTTGTCTGTCTGCAAACGTAGCCGCCGAAAAGCAGATAACAACTACAGCAAATGCTGCATAAAACACTCTTAACACAGCCAACCTCATTACCCTTTGTGCATCTGTATGTGCGGGAGTTATTTAGGGTGAGAATATTATTAATTGATGTAATAAGTGTTTTATAGTTCATCAGGAATCAACTTATGCATCAAATTGATCATAGTTTGATTCTCGTCTCATTTAACAAGTCATTATTTAAGCTTAAAGCGAGCCATTTGTTCATTCATGTCCATCACTTGTGCTCCGGCAGTTTGCGACAAGTCTGAAGAATGGATCGCCATTTTGGCTACGTCCTGAACTGATAAGGTTACTTGCTCCATAATAGTGTTGATTGCTTGAGTTGCCGTCGATTGTTCATAGGCGGCACTGGCAAAATTCTGAATTTTGTTATCTAACACTTCGATTTGAGCAGAGGTTTCTTTCAACGTCGCATCTGTTTGTTGTGTTAAAGACATGCCTTCTGCTGCTAGTTCCTTGCTACTTTGGATGCTAGTCACTACCGCTGAAGTTGAGTTTTGAATTGCGTTGACGATGTTGTTGATCTCTGTGGTGGATTCGGTGGTTCTTGTCGCGAGTAGACGAACTTCGTCTGCGACCACTGCAAAACCGCGGCCGTACTCACCTGCTCTCGCAGCTTCAATGGCTGCATTTAATGCGAGCAAGTTAGTTTGTTCTGCGAGCCCTTCAATTACCTCGGTAACTTTACCTATGGCCTCACTTTCCTTACTTAAGGTATCAACTTGGTTGTTTGCAGATTCAATAGCACTATATAGCTGGTCTACCGCCGTTTTATTCTTTGCTAATGCTGACGTACCGTGTTGAATTTGGCTTTTGGTTGCATCAATTACTGTAACCGATTCTTGTGCTAAAGTGGCCGTTGCATCGGCAGAGTCAGCTACTTGGGCGAGTTCTTGACTCACCGAGTCAATCGAGTGTTGTTGTTTTTTGAGTTCACTTTGGGTTGTTACATTTGATTGATTGAGCTGGATTAGCCCTTCATTTACCTGATGGGCCTTATCAGTAACACCTTGGATGATTTGTGACAGAGAAAGGTTCATACGATTAATTGAGTTGGTCAAACTCGACAGTTCATCGGTTCCTGTTACGGTCAGTGGTGGCTCTGAAATATCGCCGTTAGCAATCAGCTCAGCTCGTTTTGATAAACTCGTTACGCGGTGACCGATGTTACGTCCCATATATCTCGCAACGGTAAAGGCAACCGCAACAACAATGACAACAGAGGCTAAGAGTGATATTAAAACACGGCTTAGTGATTCGTTAATACCTTCTCCGCTTGCTTTAGCGTGTTCTTGTTGTTCATTGACAATATTCTCCAGACTTTGATCCAAAAGCTGAGCTGCGGGTACAAGTTTTTCTGCCATCTCTTTATTGGATAAGTTCCAACTTGGAGATTGGCGAAGTTCAACTACTTGCTGGGCCAGAGGAAAATACAGTTGTTGCATTTCAACAAACAGTTCCCAAAGACTTTGACTGCTGTCATTGAGCAAAGCGCGCTTACTTTCGATTTCGGATACGTATTTGTCATGATCCTTAAGCAGGTCTTGATATTTGCTCAAGTGCTCATCTTTACCGTACAAAAGGAAATCACGCATTGCTGATAAGGCATTGGCTAAAGAAGTATAACTGTCTGCATAGAGTCTAAAGAGTCTCTTTCTTTCTTGGCCTTCTTTATTATCAGCCTCATCATTGATTAAGCCTTGTAGTTGGTCGAGTGCAACCTCTGCTATCGGCGCAGCTTCATTTATAAATAGAGTGTGAGCAGGAAGGTTTTCATCGGTATGGCTTAACGTTGTAATACGAGTAAGTGAGTCTTTTACCGCTGCCCACTGTGACACGATCATCTGGTATTGATTCTGTTGTACGAGTGCTTCAAGGGTGGGAAGTAACGTGTCGGTCTTTTCCACAATGATTTGGATTTGTTGTTTTTGTTGTTCGCCAACATCAGGCTCAGCCCCAAGCAACATATAGCCACGTACTGAAGATAGACTGGCTTGAATGGATTGTTGGATCGAGCGAGCCGTATCGACAGTTGGCAAATCAGACTGGAGCAAGGATTCACTATGTCGGTTTACGTTTGAAATGCTCTGGAAAATAAACAATGCAGAAACGATAAAAAGTACTGCAAGTAACAGAAAACTAAACTGTAACTTCCCTGATATCGTGAGTTTCATCCTTTTAACTCCTACTTTTCTAAGACCAATCCACTATAACTCGAACTTCCTTTGTGTTAAATATATGTTGCGCATTTTTGTAAAACTTTAGTTTATTTCTTACTTAAAGAACAGATAGAAAAAAGCCTCCACATTAAGCGGAGGCTTTCAAGTCAACAATAAATAACAATGATGGTTAAATGTTTGCTGCTTTCACGTAAGTTTCTAATTCAACGTAAGAAACCGTCGTGATGTATTGATCGTCAACGTAAAAAGCAACACTGTCTGCTTCTTTTTCACCACGCAGCGTTTTCTTTGAACCATCAACGTAAGACACATCCATCTGCATGGTGTTTTCGTCGATTTGCTGCATTGTTGCTTGTTTGATGTCAGCGTTGTTTGAAAGCGGTACAGACTTCAAAGAGCTGTCCAGTTGGTCGTTTACCTTGATGTAGTTTTTTGTCGGTGTATCTACAACAGCAGGCGATTTACCTGTGATTGGGTTTTTACCCGTCCAAAACTCAACGGCATTGAAAATAAATAGGTCGGCTGTACCCGCGATACCATAAACAGGTGATAGCAATAAGAACATGCCTTCACGAGCATAACGGTTATCAACGATTTCTAGGTTGAATTTAGACACCATTCCGGTTGTTGCCATTTGGCCCATACAGCCAGTTAGAGATGTCAAGCCTAAGCCCGTTACCATTGCAATTTTCAAAACGTTATTTTTCATTTAAAACCACTCTAAATTAAGACGGCGCGCATCTTACATCTGAGAATGGCGTCCAGAAATACTCTTTAACGATATTTGACATAAATCTTACTGTGTCAGTTATTTATCAAAAATCATGCATATGAACTGGCTTGTGTGGCTTGATAGTAAGTAACTCGTTTATCCATCTGTGGAGATATTCAATCTTACGCACTGTAAAAAGATATGGTTGTTTAATTTTTCATCACTCCTATTAACAATTAGAAATAAATTTCGTTCGCTGCACAAAAAGAGATTCCAATCACACTTTATTTGGTTATAATTCGCGCCCATTGCGTTTTATGTTGATAAACGCAAACTTATTTTGAATAAATCCATTGTTAACTTCCCTTTTATTGGGACAACTGAGAACGAAAATGAGCAAGATTGATAAAGCAATGCGCATCCTGCTAGCAGGTTTCTGTATCAACCTTTGTCTTGGCATTCTTTATGCCTGGAGTGTATTTAATAAAGCACTAGTCACTGATTTCGGCTGGAGTGCTGCTGATGCATCTTCTCCTTATGCTATCGCAACGATTACTTTCTCTGTTTGTCTTTTAGTTGCAGGGATCCTTCAAGACCGTATGGGGCCACGTAAAATCCTTATTCTTGGTACGACCTTAACTGGCTTAGGTATGATTGCCTCTGGTTTTGCGTCATCAGTTTTAATGCTAAACATCACCTTTGGTGTCATTACAGGTGCAGGCATCGGTTTTGGCTATGCGTGTTTGTCTCCTTCTGCAATGAAATGGTTCCATGCATCGAAGAAAGGTATGGTAAATGGTCTGATCGCTGCGGGTTTTGGTTTAGCAGCAATTTATCTTGCTCCTTTGACGTCGATGCTCATTGGCCAAGTTGGCATCAATACAAGCTTTATGATTCTTGGTGTGGGTGTTCTTGCGATTGCTGTGCCTTTGGCTTGTACCATTAATAACCCACCAGCGGGTTACACACCGGCAGAACCAAAAGTCAAACAAGGCCAAGCACCAAAAACGATTAAGCAAGCTATGGATTTTAGCTGGAAAGAGATGTTAAAAACGCCTCAATTCTATTCGCTTTGGATTATGTACGCATTTGCTGCATCAGTGGGTTTGATGATCATTGGTAACATCACCAATATTGCAAGCGTGCAAGCTAATCTACCAAATGCTGTTTACTTGGCTTCTATCCTTGCCGTATTCAACTCAGGTGGCCGTGTGGCTGCTGGGATCTTGTCAGATAAAATTGGTGGTGTACGTACCCTACTTCTTGCGTTTGTATTGCAAGGCTTCAACATGGTGATGTTTGCGACGTTTAATTCTGAGTTTACGTTAATCATTGGTACTGCTATTGCTGCGATTGGCTACGGCACATTGCTAGCGGTATTCCCTTCTATTACCGCTGAATACTATGGTTTGAAGAACTACGGTACGAACTATGGTGTACTTTACACATCTTGGGGTATTGGTGGCGCGATTGGTGCCGCGGTTGTTGGTTATTCGATGACTCACGATGGTGGTTATGATCTAGCGTACACGATTTCAGCTGTGATGATGGCGGTATGTATTGTGTTGGCACTAGTAACCAAGCCAGTACGTGAAGCGAAATCTAACGAAGCTAAAACAACAATCGCATAATTAATTACATATTTGAATGAAGGGCTTAACCTAGTGTTAAGCCCTTTTTGTATTTAAAGATTACCATGGATGTCTATTACTTTATGAACTTCTAAAGGCTTATCAAAGGTGCTTTCAAGCAAAGCTCATGGTTATAAACGGTAGTTAAATGTTGGAAAAGTAATTTTTAACTAAAATGAAGAGCACAATAATAGTAATTCATCTCTGAGTATATCTCGCAGTAAACCTATTTATTTTCCCAAGCAGTTCTGGTTGCGGCATCAATAAGTAACTTGCGATTTTCTTGGCTTTCCGGTGGTTCAGATTCACCAAAAATAGCTGAAAGCCAGTGACCATCGGTAGGGTTTGGAAAAAGAATATATTGACTACCGTAAAGATCTTTATCTTCTTCCATCTTCGCAATGCGCCCATCTATATCGCCTTTAACGTAGTATTTACGTCTAAAGTCATTTAGGTTATCTCCGAGGAACACAACCACATTATAATCTTTTAAGATTTCATTTTGACGTGTTTCTTTATTCGAAGTATCCATTAATACCGTAAGATGGGAATCGTCTTTCAAAGGAAAACCCATTGCCAAAATGTTTTGTTTGGCTAGCTCCCATGTAGGTTCACCTTGGTTGCGTGAGGTAACATAAAAAATCTCGATATTTTTGCTTTTAGCATACTCAAGGAAATCGTTTGACCCAGGACTAGGGACCATACCATTAGTTGGGATCCAATTGTCCCAAAGGGGATCTTCGAAGAAGTTTTTATTGTTTTCTATTAAGTTCCCCCAATATTCAAAGGGGAGTACAAGAGTATCGTCAAGATCTGTCACAATAGCTAAAGGCTTATCTCCTTTCTTATGCTCTGAAAGAGCCTTATCAAGATGCATTTTTGCTACATTAAATCCTTGGTAATATAGCGCTCGATATTCTGCTGCTGTCTGCTTCCAGGCAACAGCATAGCCCAGTAAGTTACGTTCGCTAGTATTATCATTCGCAGATGAAATACTCGGTAATAAAGTAACTATGGCGGATAAGCTTAAAACGATGATGTTTTTCATTATCAAATTCTATCCTCTATTAGGGCCAGTGGAAGCCCCTTTCGTTATCAAGGAATTTGAATCTAACAAGTACCTTTTATTTAAAAAGTGATTCTAATCACGTTGAATTTCTTTAATGTGCAAAATATAACCACATAATCAATATGGCTTTTGTTTTTTCTTTTTAACTCATAATTGCTTGTTGAATTGTGTTTATTTACGCTTCTTAATCGGATCAACGTGTTTACTATTGTTAGGTGCCCTCTCACTTATTCTGAGTTTTCGTTATACTGTTTGGATTGATAAGAAAATACTGACAATTTATGAATTTACGCACTGTAGCCATCCTTTTTGCAGCAACGTTATTTGCTGGTTGTGCCACCTATGCCGGACTCAACTACGATCAACTATTCGGTTCTGAGCGAGTTCAAGTACGACAGGCCCCATTGAGCAGCCAACAAGCACAGACTTTCCTTAATGATGTAAAACCCATTATTGATAATCGCTGCGTGGTTTGTCATGCCTGTTATGATGCGCCTTGTCAGTTAAAGATGAGTTCAGTGGAAGGTATTGATCGAGGAGCGAATAAGACGCTGGTCTATCAAGGAACTCGCCTTCGTGCTACGTCTCCTACCCGACTTTTTGAAGATGCTGATACCACTCAAGGGTGGCGTGATGCTGGATTCCATCCGGTTTTGAATGAACGAGACCAAACAACAACGGCCAACATGGAAGCGGGTCTCATGGCTCGGTTATTGTTACAAAAAGAGAAGCATCCATTACCTCAACAAGCACAGTTAGAAGGCTTTGATTTCTCCGTCGACCGCGATCAAGTCTGTCCTACAATTGAAGAGCTGGATAGCTATCAAAGTGAACATCCAACATGGGGAATGCCTTATGGGATGCCTAATCTTGCCAAGGATGAGTACAACACATTGATGTACTGGCTTGAAAATGGTGCGGTAATGAATGCCCATATTCCACTGACACTTGAGCAACAAGCGCTTGTCAATGAATATGAAGCATTGCTCAATAAAGGCTCTCGTAAAAACCAATTGGCAGCAAGGTATATTTACGAGCATTTGTTTTTATCTCACCTGTATTTTTCTGACCTTTCACAACCTCGCTTTTTTTCGCTAGTACGTTCTGAAACGCCACCCGGCGAACCCGTTAAACGCATTGCAACGCGTCGCCCCTATGATGATCCTAAGGTTGATCGGGTTTACTACCGCCTTATTCCAGAGCAAGGGACGATTGTCGACAAAACGCACATGCCATACGCGTTGAATGATGCGCGTATGGAGAACTGGAAAGCTTGGTTTATCGATGCGGACTACACGGTTGCGACGCTACCAAGTTATGACACTGAAGTCGCAGCCAACCCGATGACTGCCTTTATCGATCTACCAGTGCAGTCACGTTTTAAGTTCATGTTAGATAATGCACAAAATACCATTATGGCGTTTATCAAAGGGCCGGTTTGCCGCGGCCAACTAGCGCTCAATGTCATTAACGACCGATTTTGGGTGTTCTTCTTAGACCCAGAGACGTCGAATATTCCTGAAGTTAATGAGTTCTACCGCAGCCAAGCAGACAACCTAAAACTGCCTGGTGAACTTGAAAGCAATACCCTGCCGATCACGCATTGGGTGCGTTATTCCCGTCAACAAGCTCGATACCTCCAAGCTAAGTCTGACTTCATCAATCAGTTTTTTGCCGATGGTACGCATCTAACGACGGACGTGCTTTGGAATGGAGACGGTGTGAACTCGAATGCTGCACTGACGGTATTCCGCCATTTTGATAGCGCTTCTGTTGTACAAGGTCTTGTGGGCAAGCCGCCGAAAACCGCTTGGGTATTAGATTATGCACTGTTAGAACGGATCCACTACTTATTGGTGGCTGGGTTTGATGTTTATGGCAATTTCGGGCATCAACTTATTACTCGTATGTATATGGACTTCTTGCGTCTTGAAGGCGAAAGTAATTTCGTCGCTTTATTGCCAAAAAATATGCGCCATATTGAGCAGCAAAGTTGGTACCAAGATCAAAGCCCTCAACTGAGTGACTTTTTACAAAGGAATGTGAAGCCATTTAACCAACCTACTCACGTGCCGTATCAAACTGATGATCCGAAGTCTGAATTGTATGATGTGCTTAGAACGCAACTCGCGCCAGTTCTCAATCGCCGCTATGCAATTGAGCAAACGGGCTTGAGTGGCAAAAACGAAGCATTATTACGCCGGATTGATGATATTAAAGGTGAAGGACTGGTCTACATTCCTCAAATTATGATGATCATGATCGAATCAAACTCAGGACAAGACCAGCTGTTTACTCTATTGCATAACAACGCTCACACCAATATTTCCAGTTTGTTTGATGAAGCGAGCAACCGTGATATTCAAAATGACGATCTGACATTAGTAAGAGGTGTTTTGGGTAGCTATCCTGCCGCATATTTGTCTCTAAAAGAAGACGATGTAGCGGAACTGGTTGGGATGTTGGAATCAATAAAAACTGAACAAGATTACGTTAAGTTATTGGATAAATTCGCAATTCGTCGTAGCTCTGAAGCATTTTGGCCATTCAGCGACAGAGTCCACGCTTGGTATAAGAAAAATCAACCGATCGAATTTGGATTACTTGACTATAATCGATTTGAGAATAGGTAGAACCGTTTAATCGGCTGTAGTGGTAACAGGAGGTGGGTTATGAGTATTCGAGATAGCATTGAGGCGTTAGAGCAGCAGATCTATGTAGCCTGCTCTGAAAGCGATTACGATACTGTCAATATGCTTGAAAACCAGCTTGAAATGTTACGTGGCAAAGCTGAACATCCATTTGATTATGACCCCTATGCGCCAGAAGGTAAGTTTTACCCTGACGATGATTGGTATTAAGTTAAATTCGCCTAGTGACTTAAAAGCCCCGACAATACGGGGCTTTTTTATTGGTTAACGGCTTTTATAATCGTCTTTTTCAATGCCGTGTTTTTTCATCCTTAAATACAGTTTTTTTCGCGGGATTTGCAAGTAATTTGCTGCATCACTGACTCGTCCCGAATGAAGAAACAGTGCATCTTCAATAATTCGTTTTTCATAATCATCCACCAGCTCATCCAGCGGACTTTGCAGCTCAGTCTGGGTGTAAATACGCTCTTTCCCGGTCAATTTCACGATACCAATCGCATACAGCTCGGCCACGTTGCGTAATTCGCGGACGTTTCCGGGCCAATCATGTGCTCTTAGTAAGCCCAAATAATTTGAATCGACTGCTGGCAAAAGTTTCCCCAGCTTGTTGCAACTCTGTTTAAGGAAGTAGTGAAAAATCGATGCGATATCATCAGGCCGTTGGCGTAATGAAGGGACCTGAATGGCCCCTTGATTGAGTAAATAATAGAGCTCAGGCAAGAGTGAATTGCTCGCCATTAAGCTTTCTGGTTCTTCTGAGAAGATTGTAATAACTCGAACGCGGTTTGTTCCACAACGCTCTTGGTTTAACAGCAATTGAGTCAAATCTCTTTGTAGCGGCTCACTCATTGCTATCAAGTTTTCAAGAATTAAAGTCCCGTCGATACAGGATTTGAAAGCGTGCTCCAATTCATCACGAGACAAAGCTTCTGTTATGCGTAGCTCTTGGATATGGCGCTCGTGATTAATGTTTACCATGTGATGAATAATGTGCGCAATGCTTCGGCGTCCACTGCCCGACTCACCCCAAATGACAATATGATTGTCTATCAACGCATACTGAGACACATGCTCTCGTATTTGTTTCATTTGAGCTGAAGTACCAATCAGAGCTTTATCGATAGCTTTGTCCACAGAACGTTTCTGCTCAACAAAAGCCCTTCTCACCTCCAAATGTTGTTTCACTAAGGTCAACAGTTCGACCGGATTAATCGGCTTTTCTAA
The DNA here is from genome assembly GCF_040869035.1 of Vibrio sp. NTOU-M3. Classification (NCBI taxonomy): domain Bacteria; kingdom Pseudomonadati; phylum Pseudomonadota; class Gammaproteobacteria; order Vibrionales; family Vibrionaceae; genus Vibrio; species Vibrio sp. NTOU-M3. Next base: position 1,500,849 of record NZ_CP162101.1, on the reverse strand, counting down.
AAACTCACAAGCGCCTTTCTTGACCGCGTTCACCGCCATTGGGATATCACCATGTCCTGTGATAACAACGACGGGAATGCGCTCATCAATATCTTTGATATGTGCTAATAGCTCCATACCATGCATTTGGGGCATGTACATATCGAGTAAAACTACCCCAGGCCAGTCTGGCTCTAAATGATCACACGCATGTGTTGGGTCATTGATTGCTTTTGCATTGATCCCTGAAATATCCATGAGGTGCGCGTATGAATCGAGCACATCTTGATCATCGTCGACAAGTAAAACTGAAAATTTATTGCTGTTCATAAGGTAGTTCCAAAATTACCAATGCCCCACGGTCAATATCTGAGGCTAAATAAATATGTCCTGAGTATCTTTCTACGATTGATTTACAGATGTTTAGCCCAAGTCCAAGCCCCACTTCTTTTGTAGTGGTAAACGGGGTAAATAGTTGCTGCACAATAGCATCATCAAACCCATCGCCAGTGTCTGCAATCGCAACGACATGATGCTTGGGTGTTGAATGGAGGTGAACGATGTCGATCCATCCTTTGATACTTTTCGACTCAGCAATGGCTTCACAGCCGTTTACTAACAAATTTATAAGCACCTGTTCAATCGCGACAGGATTTGCCCATACATTAAACTCTTTAGGAAGTTGATTCCGGATAACTACCTGTTGCCGCTTCGCTTTGGTATTTACGATCGTAATGGCGTGTTCGGTGATTTCATGAAGGTTTTTAAGCTGTGTGTGTTTGTCTGGGTCGGATTTTTTAGCAAAATTTCTCAGACTGTTGATGATTTTACCCATTCGCTCAGACAGACCTTCGATATGGCTAATCGAAT